>JBPPNA010000316.1:0-5322 GCA_051306355.1 Acidimicrobiales bacterium
TCCTCGTCGAACTGGACATCGCCCGGGTCGAGATCGGCCACCAGGCTGTCGGCTTCGGCGCGGAGCTGCTTGGCCTGGCGCTCGTACACGTCGCGCTCGGTGTGGAGCAGCTTGCGCATCTGTTCGAGGAAGCGGCTGTCGAAGGGTGACCTCGTCTTCTTGGCCGGGCTCTTCTTCTTGCTCGGGGGGCTCTGGGACACGGTCCTCTTCGATGTGCGCTTCGTGGACTTGTCGGCTGTGGACTTGCTGGCTGTGGTGGTGGATCTCTTCTTCGGCGCGGTCGTGCCGGCGGATGCCTTCTTCGTTCGCTTCGTGGCTGTGCTGGCCGCCTTCTTGCGGGCGACCGACTTCTTCGCCGGCTTCTTCGTTGCCTTCTTGGCCGGCTTCTTGGCCGGCTTCTTGGCCGGCTTCTTCGTCGCCTTCTTGGTTGCTTTGGCTGCCTTGGCGGCCTTGGTCGTTCGTGCCAACGTCGTGCTCCTCCCGCACAAAGGAGGCGGAACAGTACGCGTTGGGGACCGTCCGGGCAAGGCACCGGTATCGGGATGCGAAGGCGCCGACCCCCGTCCGTAGGATGACGAGATGGCCGCACCGTCCTCTGGCGCCTACCCCGACGTCGACCCGCACCCGTCGTTTCCCGCACTCGAGCGTGCGGTGATCGAGCGCTGGGACGCCGACAAGACCTTCGAACGCTCGATCGACCAGCGCGCCGGTGCCGACGAGTTCGTGTTCTACGACGGTCCGCCGTTCGCCAACGGGCAGCCGCACTACGGACACCTCCTCACCGGTTTCGTGAAGGACGCCGTCCCCCGGTACCAGACCATGCGAGGCAAGCGGGTCGAACGCCGCTTCGGGTGGGATTGCCACGGACTCCCCGCCGAGCAGGAGGCGGAGAAGCGCCTCGGCGTGTTCGGTCGGATGGCGATCGAGGAGCTCGGCGTCGACGCGTTCAACGCCGAGTGCCGCATGCTGGTCGACGGCACGGCGGACGGCTGGAACAGCTACGTGCGCCGCCAGGCCCGATGGGTCGACATGGAGAACGACTACAAGACCATGGACCTCACGTTCATGGAGTCGGTCATGTGGGCGTTCAAGACGCTCCACGACAAGGGCCTCGCCTACGAGGGCCAGCGTGTCCTGCCCTACTGCTGGGAATGCGAGACGCCACTCTCCAACTTCGAGACCCGCATGGACGACGCCTACCGCGAGCGGCAGGACCCTGCGGTCACCGTCTGGGTCGAGCTCATCGACGGCGACCACGCCGGTAAGCGCCTGCTCGTCTGGACGACGACGCCCTGGACGCTCCCGTCGAACCTGGCCGTCGCCGTGGGCCCCGACCTCGACTACCGGGTGTTTCGCGACGCCGATGGCGCCGAGTACGTGCTCGGGGCCAACACCGTCGAGCACTACGCCCCGCAGCTCACCGACGCCACCGAGGCGGGGTCTCTCACCGGCAACGACCTGGCCGGCGCCTCGTACCGTCCGGTCTTCGACTTCTTCGTCGGCACCGACCATGCCCACCAGGTGTTGGTCGCCGATTGGGTGGCCGACGACGAGGGCACCGGCATCGTCCACATCGCCCCCGGCTTCGGCGAGGACGACAAGGCCATCTCCGACGCGGCCGGCATCCCCACGATCTCCCCCGTCGACGAGCGGGGGTCGTTCACCGCCGAGGTTCCGCCCTACGAGGGCATGCAGGTCTTCGACGCCAACAAGGTGATCGTGCGCGACCTGCGGGACCGGGGCGTGCTGGTCCGTCACGACTCCTACGTGCACAGCTACCCCCACTGCTGGCGCACCGACACGCCCCTCATCTACAAGGCCGTCTCGTCCTGGTTCGTCGCCGTCACCGAGATCAAGGACCGGATGCTCGAGCTGAACCAGCAGATCCGCTGGGTGCCCGACCACGTCAAGGACGGCAGCTTCGGCAGGTGGCTGGAGGGAGCCCGCGACTGGTCGATCAGCCGCAACCGGTTCTGGGGCTCACCCATCCCCGTGTGGAAGTCCGACAATGACGAGTACCCGCGGGTGGACGTCTACGGGTCGATCGCCGATCTCGAGGCGGACTTCGGCGTGAAGGTCACCGACCTGCACCGCCCCATGATCGACGAGCTCGTCCGTCCGAACCCCGACGACCCGACGGGGAATTCGATGATGCGTCGCATCCCCGACGTCCTCGACTGCTGGTTCGAGTCGGGCTCGATGCCCTACGCCCAGGTGCACTACCCGTTCGAGAACCGCGAGTGGTTCGAGAGCCACTTTCCCGGCGACTTCATCGTCGAATACATCGGACAGACCCGCGGCTGGTTCTACACGATGCACGTGCTGGCCACGGCGCTGTTCGACAAGCCCGCGTTCGAGACCTGCGTGGTCCACGGCGTACTGCTGGGCGACGACGGTCAGAAGCTGTCCAAGCGTCTCAAGAACTACCCCGACCCGGTCGAGGTGTTCGACACCATCGGCTCTGATGCCATGCGGTGGTCGTTGCTGTCGTCTGCGGCCGTGCGCGGGGGCGACATGGTCGCAGCCAAGGGGCCGATGCAGGATGCCGTCCGCCAGATCCTGCTCCCCATCTGGAACGCCTGGTACTTCCTGTCGCTCTACACCAACGCCGGCGACGGACTGCGGCGGGGCCGGTCTGTCTCCCCGCCCGATGGTGGCGTCGATGCCGTGCTCGATCGTTACGTGCTGGCCAAGACCCGCCAGCTCATCGAGGCCGTCACCGACGAGATGGACGCCTTCGATCTGTCCGGCGCATGTGGTGAGATCGCCGGGTTCCTCGACTCGCTCAACAACTGGTACATCCGGCGATCCCGAGAGCGGTTCTGGAACGAGGACCAGACCGCGATCGACGTGCTGCACACGGTCCTCGACAACCTGTGCCGGGTCTCCGCTCCCCTCCTGCCACTCCTCACCGAGCAGATCTGGGGCGACCTCACCGGCGAAGGATCCGTGCACCTGACCGACTGGCCCGACGCGTCGGCGCTCCCCCACGATCCCGAACTGGTCGCCACCATGGACCTGGTCCGCGACGTGGCCTCGGCGGCCAAGTCGGTGCGCGAGACGCGCGGCCTGCGCCGGCGCCTTCCCCTCCCCTGCCTCATCGTGGCGCTCGAGGAACCCGACCGCCTCGCTCCCTTCCGCGACCTGTTGGCCGACGAGGTCAACGTGAAGCGGGTCGAGCTGGCCGAGGCGGGATCGCTCGGCGCTGAACGCTTCGAGGTCGACCTGCGCACGGTGGGCAAGCGGCTCGGCAAGGACACCCCGGTGGTGGTCAAGGCCGTGCAGGCGGGCAACTACCGCTTCGACACCGGTGCCGACGAGCTCGTGGTCGGCGACGGCCCGGACGCGTTCCGATTCGGCACCGGCGAGTACGTGCGCAAGCTCGACGCCGACGATCCCGACTCCACCGCTGCCCTGGCCGGCGGGGCCGGACTGGTTCGGCTCGACTGCGAGGTCACCCCCGAGCTCGAGGCCGAGGGCCTGGTCCGCGATCTGGCGCGCGAGATCAACGACCTCCGCCGCCAGGAAGGGTTCGATGTCTCTGATCGCATCCGACTCGTCATCGATCCCGGCCACCACGACGACGTCCGGAACGCGGTCGAGACCCACGAGGCGTTCCTCGCATCGGCCACGTTGGCCCACGAGGTGCTCGTGCCCCACGATGCCCTCACCGACGCCCACCGGGTCGAGATCACCGACGGACGGGCCGTCCACGTCGGTATCCGGCGTATCTGACGCCGGTCGCGATCTCAGGTCTCGGGGCGCCTGTCGACGTCGTCGGGATCGTCGTCGAAGGGTCTCCCGAACACCGGCACGGCCTGGGTGGGTTCGCCGTCGCCGTCGCCGTCGTCGTCGCTCTCGTCGTCACGCGATGTCGCGTCGTGGTCCGGGGCAGCGTCGCCGGGGGCGTCGGAGATGGCGGGGGCGGCGATCTCGCGCAGCGCGTTGGGGTCGTCGGCCAGGCGCTGCAGATCATGGGCCGTGGACCGGAGGCGGCCGCGCTGGTCGTCGAGCCAGGTCTGCAAGAGGGCGATGTCCTCGGCGAGGCCGTCCCGATTCTGCTGGAGGGTGGCCACCTCGCCATGAACGGCCGCACGAGCTTCGTCGCCGGCTCGGCGGGCCTCGGCCTCGGCCTCGGCGCGCGCCCGTTCGAGGAGCGTCTCGGCCTCCGAACGCTGCGTGCTGGCCACGGACTCGGCCTCGGTACGGATGCGCTCGGCATCGGCCCTGGCCTCGGCGATGGCGGCCTCTGCCGTCCGCTCGGCGTGGATCAGGATGCGCATGGGCTCACCCACGGCATCGGCCGCCGGAGCGTCGTACAACTCGTCGGCCATGTCGCCGTTCACCTCATCGGGGGCCACGTCCGGAGCGCTGTCGGGCTCGGCGCCGTCGCCCCCACCGCGCAGGCGGGCGACCTCGGCCTCGGCCTGCTCGGCCCGGTCGAACTCGGCCCGCAGACGTAGGAGCAACACGTCGAGGCCCTCTGCGCAGCGTTCGAGGAAGTCGTCGACCTCGCCCATGTCGTAGCCGCGACGAGCAGCGGCGAACTTTGCCTCCAGGAGGAGGTCCGGCGTCAGTTCCATGTCCGGATCGTAGGGCACCGCCGCCGGCGCCCCCGGGGATGCTCCGGCTGCATCACGATCCCGCTCAGCAGATGATGCGCTGGAGGAAGATCACGCCGAACATCACGATCATGACCGAGAAGTCGATGCCGCCGAAGCTGGCACCGATGGCCTGACGCACCGGTGCCACGACCGGCTCGGTGACCCGGAAGAGCATCTCCCGCACCTGGGCCAGCCCACTGCCCGGCTGCGTGGGGAACCACGAGAGCAGCGCACCGGCGAACAGGACGAGCAGGTAGATCTGGAGGAGACCGCAGATGAGGCCCACGTCGCCTCAGCGGTCGCGTGCGGCGAGCCGGCGACGCTCGTCGTCGGAGACCTCGATCCCGACCGGGATCAGGAGGTAGCCACCGGGCCGGACGCGTTCCATGTGGCCGCTCATGGCGTAGCAGATGCCCGACGCGAAATCGATGAGGCGCCGGGCGAGGTCTCGGTCGAGCCCGCTCAGGTCCATGACGACCGGCTGGTCGGCCTTGAACCGGTCGGCGATGTCCTTGGCGTCGTCGAACGACTCCGGGGCGAGGACGACGGGCTTCGCCGAGGTGGGTCGCATGGGCCGCACCGTAGGAGTTTCCTCGGCCCGCACCGAACGCGGGTCGTTCTGGAGGGCACCGCGGGCGGCGACGGGACGGACGGGAGCGGGTCCACGACCGGCCGTGCGGGGTGACACGAAGGGGTCGTCGGCGGGCTCGGGGGCAGA
>JBPPNA010000017.1:0-6960 GCA_051306355.1 Acidimicrobiales bacterium
GTGTGCCCGTCTTGGTGACAAGAACGAGTCTTTCGGGATCAGGTGGTGGTGCCGCTGGCCTTGAGGGCGGCGATCTCGGCGTCGGTCTTGCCCAGCACGTCGCGGAGCACCTCGTCGGTGTGCTGGCCGACAGTCGGCGCCTTTCGGGGTGCGGGCAGTACTTCGCCGACGAGCTTGATGGGGGTGGGCAGGAGGTCGGCGCCGTGCTCGCTGGCCGGGAGGAAGCCGAGGCGAGCCTGGAACTGCGGGTCGTCGGCGATGGTCTCGGGGGTGTGGACCGGCGCGATCGGGACGTTGTGCTGGTCGCCGAAGGTGACCCAGTCGATGGAGGACCTGGTGCGGAAGACGTCGGCGAGCTCGGCCTGGAGCTCGCGGTTTCCGCGGGCGTGGTCGGCATAGGTGCTTCCCGGCCACTTCTCGAACAGCTCCGTCCGGCCCACGCCGTCGCAGAAGTTCTTCCAGAAGGCCTGCTCCGATGCCATGAAGATCACGTGACCGTCGCTGGACTCGTAGATCGAGTACCGCACGCCGCCCTTCATGCCGGCGGTGCCCGGTGCCCGGCGCTCGTAGTCGTCGGCGGCGTTGCCGGTGACCTCGGATTCCGGGCGCTCGTAGGCCTTGTAGGTCTCGGAGCGGAGCCAGTCCATGGCGGCGGCCGCGTCGGACTGGGCGATCTCGAGCTGGCAGCCCTCGCCGGTCCGCTCGGCCTGGATTACGCCGGCGAGGATGCCGAGGGCGCCGAAGACCGGTCCGGCGTGGATGCCCACCGAGGGGTGCTCGGGGATGAACGGGTAGCCCTCGTCGTCGTACTCGGGCTGCACCAGTCCCGCCCAGGTGTCGTAGGCGATCCCGTGCGAGGGGAGCGACTTGTAGGGACCGGTGGCTCCGTAGCCCGAGATGGTGCAGAAGACGATGCGCGGGTTGATCTCCCGCAGCACCTCGTACCCCAGGCCGAGCCGTTCGAGGGCGCCGGCCCGCATGGCCTCGACCACCACGTGGGCGTCGCGGACCAGTTCCTTGTAGATCTCGATCCCCTCCGCCGACTTCAGGTCGAGGACGATGGACCGCTTGCCTCGACTGATGTGCCAGTGGAGCAGCGAGTCACCTTCGATGATGGGCCATGACATCTGGCGGATGTAGTCGCCCGCCGGCGACTCGACCTTGATCACGTCCGCGCCGAGGTCGGCCAGATGCGTGGTGATCGCACCGGGACCGAGCATCGACGACTCGATGACGCGGATTCCGGCGAGCGGGCCGCCTCCTCGCGCCGATTTCGTTTGCGTCATGGCGGGAGTCTGCCAGTTTCTGACGCGGTGTCAGAAAGCGCGTGGTCTCACGGCTTCGGAGCGTGGGTACAGCGACTGGCGTTCGCCCCACCACACCCACTCGGAGAACCCGATGTCCGCCAAGACCTCTGTTGCTATCGGAACCGTCGCTTCCGCCATCGTCCTGTTCGGCGCCGCCGTCGAGACGGCGTCGCTCGTCGTCTTCGGACTCGTCACCGCCATGGCCGCCAGCCTCCTCCTCGCCATCAAGACCGACGACCCGACCCGCACCATGCGGTCGGTGATCATCGAGGATTGAGCGGTCCGCTCATACCCAATCCGTGCTCCGGCCTCCGTCAGCGGGCCCGGAGCACCAGGGGCAGCACTGGCCCGCAACCCGCTTCCACCAGCAGGTGCGTGGCCACGGTCAACGTCCAGCGAGAGTCGCACTCGTCGTCGACGAGGAGCACCGGACCATCGACCACGGGTCGATCCGGGAGCAATGAGGCATCGATCTCGAGGTGACCCCAGACGTTGGCCACCTGATGGGCGGAGTTGGCCTGATCGGCCTGGAAGCCGCCGCCGTCTTCGGCGCGCACCAGCGCCGGGTGCACGGGCAGCTTGCCCAGCTGTCCGAGCCCGTCGGTGAGCCGATCGAGGACGCCGGGCCGGCGCCGTGAGGGAATCGGACAGATCCAGGTCGGCCGCTCGGCCCAGTCCCAACGCTTGAGCACGCCGGCCAGGGCCCGGATCATGTCGGTGTGCAGCAGGCGGTCGCCGGCGAGCACCTCGTCCATCAGGGGCCCCCACCCGCCGTCGCCGGTCCGGCAGAGGGCACGGCCCCAGCGGGCCTGCGCATCGGGTGCGATCCGGCCCTTCGGCTCGTCGAGCCCGGACGGCCACTGCCGGCGGGGTTCGATGCCCACGTCGCCGGCGCGCAGGTGGCGCGCCGCTTCGTCGACCAGCTCCGGATCGAGGTCGACGGTTCGCGTTGCACCAGTGCAGCGGTCACAACGGCCGCAGTCGTCGGCCTCGGGGTCGTCGAGTGCCTCGCGCAGGAACCGCAGCCGGCACCCGGGCCGATCGGCGAAGGCGAGCATCTGCTCGGACTCCTCCCGGCGCAGGGCTCGCAGCCGTTCCGCCTTCTCCGTGTCGTACACCCACCCGGAGTCGGTGAGCAGGTAGCCGCCCTTGACGGCGGTGATTGCGTGGTCGACCTCGAGGATCTTCAGCAGGGTCTGGAGACGGGAGCGGCCGAGGTTCACGACCGCCTCGAGCGCCGGCACCGATGTGGGCCGGGAGGACGACAGCTGGCGCAGGACCTCGTCGCAGGTGGACTCGGCCGGAAGGCTCACCTGCTCGAACCAGCGCCAGATGGCGGCGTCCTCGATCGGACGGGGGAGCGCCACCACCTCGGCCCGGTCGAGGGCACGGCCGGCACGACCGATCTGCTGGTAGTACGCCACCGGGGTGGGTGGGAGGCCCAGGTGTACGCAGAAGGCGAGGTCGCCCTTGTCGAACCCCATGCCGAGGGCGGACGTGGCCACGAGCGCCTTCCGACGGTTGGCGCGCAGCTCCTCTTCGAGGAGGAGGCGTTGCTCGGGTTCGGTGCCTCCGGTGTACGCCGCCACGTCGTGGCCCCGGGCTCGGAGCCACTCGGCCGTGAGAGCGGCCTGCTCCTGGGTGAGGCAGTAGACGATGCCCGAGCCGGGGATCTCGTCGAGGTGCTCGCCCAGCCACGCCAGGCGATGGGCGTCGTCGGGGAGGTCGACGACGGAGAGGTGCAGCGAGGCGCGGTCGAGCGAAGTGCGCAGGACGAGCGTCTCCGAGCCCAGCTGGGCGGCGACGTCGTCGGTGACCCGCTGATTGGCCGTCGCCGTGGTGGCCAGGACGGGGGTCCACGAGGGCAGCTCGTCGAGCAGGTGACGGAGGCGGAGGTAGTCGGGCCGGAAGTCGTGGCCCCAGTCCGAGATGCAGTGGGCCTCGTCGCACACCAGGGCCATGGGTCTCGAGCGCAGGAGGTCGAAGACGCGATCACGGAAGCCGGCGTTGGCCAGCCGCTCGGGCGAGATCAGCAGGAGGTCGACGTCGTCGGCGTTGACCGCGGTCTCGATGCGCTCCCACTCGTCGGTGTTGGACGAGTTGATGGTCTCGGCGACCAGCCCCAACCGTCGGGCGGCGGTGACCTGGTCGCGCATGAGGGCGAGCAGCGGCGACACCACGACCGTGGGGCCCCAGCCGCGATCGCGCAGCATCCGCGTGGCCGAGAAGTACACGGCCGACTTGCCGAAGCCGGTGCGGGCGACGAGCAGGGTGCGTCGCCCCTCGGCGACGACGGCGGTGACTGCGGCGATCTGCTCCGGGCGAGGGACGGCGTCGCCGCCGGCCAACGCCCGCACGTGGGCGGCCAACTCTGACTCGACATCGGCCGCCGATGGCCGGGGCGGCGCCGTGCCAGGAGCTGTGGAAGGGGTCACCTGTCCGAAGCTACCGACGGGTGGGGACAGGAACGCCACGGCGGTACCTTCGCGACCGTGTTGGGTTCCACGTTCCAGATCACCGACGAGATGATCGTCTCCGCGTGCGGCGTCGACGTCGAGGAGGGCATGACCACCGAGGCTGCGGCCGACGAGGCTGGCATCGTCTGCCGCAGTGTCTTCGAGTGGACCGAGAGCGAGACATGGGCCAGCGTCGCCGAGTTCCTCGTCGCCCGCCCCCTGCGCATCGCCGTCGTCCTCCTCGTCGCGTGGGTCGCGAACCGGCTCGCCCGACGGGTCATACGCGGCTTCGTCGACAAGCTCACCGCCGAGGACGCCGGTGAGACGAAGCAGCGCCTTCGTCGGTTCACGCCGAAGTCTCTCCGGTCGACCAACTCCCAAGCCGACCTGCGGAGCGCGGCGCGGGCCGAGACCATCGGCACGGTGCTCAAGAGCATCGCCAGCATCATCATCTACTCGATCGCCGTGTTCACCGTGCTGGCCGAGGTCGGGATCAACCTTGCGCCCCTGATCGCCGGCGCCGGCATCGTGGGTGTGGCATTCGGCTTCGGCGCCCAGTCGTTGGTGAAGGACTTCCTGTCCGGCCTGTTCATGCTGGCCGAGGACCAATACGGAGTCGGTGACGTGATCGACGTCGGCGGGGCCATCGGCACCGTCGAGATCGTCAACCTGCGCACCACCCGCCTCCGCGACATCGACGGCACCGTCTGGCACGTCCCCAACGGCGAGATCCTCCGGGTGGGCAACATGAGCCAGCAGTGGGCCCGCGCCCTGCTCGACATCTCTGTCGCCTACGACACCGACCTCGACCGGGCCATGGCGGTCGTCAAGGAGGTGGCCGACCAGCTGTGGAAGGAGGATGTCTGGAAGGTGGACGTGCTCGACGAGCCCGAGGTGTGGGGCGTCCAGGCCCTCGGTGCGGACGGCATCACCATCCGTCTCGTGCTGCGCACCCAACCCGGGCGGCAGTGGGCGGTGAGCCGCGAGCTCAACCGGCGCATGAAGGCGCGGTTCGACGAGGAGGGGATCGAGATCCCGTTCCCGCAGCGGGTGATGTGGGTGCGCCAGGACCCCGGGTCGTCCGATCCGGTCACCATGGACCCCGACCCGGTGGGTCCCGGGTCGACGGATCGCGAGCCGGGCCAGGAGGCCACGTGACCGGGCAGGTCGGTTGACCGGTTCGCCGCGATCCCGGATCCTCGAGGCCTCCGTCAGCGAGAACGAGGGTGCCTTCACCCCCGGGGACTGGGGGCTCTTCATGGCGATCTCGCTCATCTGGGGGTCGTCGTTCCTGTTCATCGCCGTCGGTCTCGACAGCATCGAGCCGGGCCTCATCACGTGGGGCCGGGTGGCCCTCGGCGCACTCGTGCTCAACGTCCTCCCCCGGGCCCGGGTCCGCATCGAGCAGGAGGACCGCCTCCGCATGATCGTCCTGTCGATCGTGTGGGTCGGTGTGCCCTTCACCCTGTTCCCGTTGGCCGAGCAGCACATCAACTCCGCGGTGACCGGCATGCTCAACGGCGGCCAACCCATCTTCGCCGCCATCGTCGCCGGCTTCCTGCTGCGTCGGCCCCCTGCCGCGCTGCAGTCTGCCGGGCTGCTCATCGGGCTCGTCGGCGTGGTGTCGATCTCGGTCAGCCAGGCCGGTGAGGGTGGCAGCGCGTGGATCGGCGTCGTCCTCGTGGTGGCGGCGACCATCTGCTACGGCTTCGCCGTGAACATCGCCCCGCCCATCCAGCAGCGCTACGGCGCCTTGCCGGTGACGGCGAGGATGCTCGCCCTCGCCACGGCGTGGACGGCGCCCTTCGGCCTGTGGTCCATCCCGGGCTCCACGTGGGAGCTCCGTCCGACCCTGGCGGTGGTCTTCATCGGCGCGGTCGGGACGGGTGCGGCGTTCGTGATCATGGGCACACTCGTCGGGAGGGTCGGCGCCACCCGGTCGTCACTGATCACCTACCTGATCCCGGTGGCGGCGCTCGGCCTGGGCGTGGCCGTCCAGGACGACCGCGTCACCGTGCCGGCACTCGTCGGCGTGGTCCTGGTGATCGTGGGGGCGGTGCTGGCCTCACGCCAGTCGATGCGCCCGGCTGGGCCCATGGGCCACCCGGTCCGCCCGCGCTCCTGACCGAGCGCTGCCAACCGAACCGCCGCCCCCGCAGAATCGGATGATGCAATCCGAGGATCCTCACGTTCCAGGCACCAGGTGCATCGAACACGAGGATCCTCTTGTACCTCCGGGGTGGTCAGTAGCGCAGGCCGGGGGCGCGGACACCGAACAGGTCGGTGGCCAGTTGCGTTCCGAGCGCGGTGGCGTCCCAGCGCGTTCCCCCGTTGCTGATCGAGGGGCCCTCGGACCAGCCCTTCATCCACACGATGTCCTCGGCCACGGCCCGGATCACCTGACCGGTGATCATCTGGGACTCGTCTGATGCCAGCCATGCCACGAGTGGGGACGAGACCGCCGGGTCCATTCGGTTCCACTCGTCCTCGGGCACATCGTCGGCCTCGATGACCTCGGGGGCGCCGGGCATGGTGCCGGTGATGCGGGTGGCCGCGGCCGGTCCCACGCAGTTCACGGTGACGCCGAGCTTGTGCAGCTCGAGACTGAGCGTCTGGGTGAAGCCGGCGATGCCGGCCTTGGCGGTGGCGTAGTTGGTCTGACCGAAGTTGCCGACCAGGCCGGCGCCGGACGTGGTGTTGATGACCCGGCCGGTGAAGGACTCGCCCCCCTTGGCCCGGCCCCGCCAGTGGATGGCCGCGTGCTTGGCCGGCGCCCAGCTGCCCTTGAGGTGCACGCGGATGACCGAGTCGAAATCGGCCTCGTCCATGTTCCAGATGGCGGTGTCGCGCACGATTCCGGCATTGTTCACGAGCACGTCGAGCCGGCCCCACGTGTCGACGGCCTGCTGCACCATCTCGCCGGCGGCGTCGTGGTCGGCGACGTCGGCGTAGTTGGCCACGGCCTCACCGCCCCGCTCGGTGATGATGTCGACGGTGAGGTCGGCGTCCTTGCCACTGCCCTCGCCGCGCACCGACGAGCCGACGTCGTTGACGACGACCCGGGCGCCATGCTTGGCCAGTTCCATGGCGTGGGCGCGACCGATGCCGTGCCCCGCGCCGGTGACGATGCAGACCTTGTCGCCGAGTAGTCGGTCGTCGAGTAGTGGTTCGTCGAGTAGTGGGCCGTCGGTCGATGC
>JBPPNA010000036.1:0-5713 GCA_051306355.1 Acidimicrobiales bacterium
ACCTCGACGGTGGGCTCCACCGTCCGGGCGGACACGCCGGTGGGCATGGGCGGGGCGTGGAAGTGGCGGAGCCGGTTGGCGTTGGTCACCACCGACAGCGACGACAGCGCCATGCCCTCGGCGCAGACGTCGTAGGGGCAACCCAGCGCCGTGCGGACGGCGGTACCCAGCTCGTCGCCCACATGGTCCCGGCTCACCCAGGCCGCGGCCCCCTGGGCCAGTGCGGCAGATCGGTAGGCCGGGTCGGGTTCTGGTCCGATCACGACGACGTGGCCCGGCGGGAGCTCGTCGAGCGCGACAAGACAACACGCCGGGAAATCGACCGTGTCCACCACCACCACGTCCGGGACGGTGCGGGCGATCGCGTCGACCAGCATCTCACCGGGCTCGGGTTGCGCGACCGTCCAGCAGCCGGGCACAGCGGCCAGCAACTCGTCGCTCCAGCGGCGCATCACCGGATGGCGGATGGCATCGAGCACCACGGGCAACGTCAACTGGAGCGGGCAGCCACCCATGGAGTCAGGCTGAGGGTCTCCGCGTCGATGGGCCATGGCACCCATCGTGCGGGAATCCAGGATCGGCGCCATCCGGGGCCACTACGGATCACCACACCGTGATCCGCCACCGTGACGCCAGGTGGCGCGCCGACCGGCGGCGCTTCCGTCGCCTCCGTGGTCGACCACGGATGGTCAATCCGTAGCCAACCCGGATGGCATCGCGGACAGCTTGCGGCACCATCAAACCGACGAGCAGGCGGACACAGCCTGCATGAGACAGGAAGGCCATCACGGCGCGGCGCCGCCTCGTCAAGCGCCCCATACCTCTCGCAGACCAGACAAGGGAGCACCGCATGCTGATCGGACTCGTCGTGGCCGCAGGCGCAGCAGCTGTCTGGGCGACCTCGGCAATGAGGAATGCGCGATGACCACGGCTTCACGGGCCGACAAGGCGACAGCCGACGCGTCGGCCCGATCGACGGCGAACATCGACGCCGACCGAGACACGGCGGTGTTGACGGCCCGTGGGGTGGCCAAGGCGTACACGACCGGGATCTGGCCACGTCGACGACGCGTGCAGGTCCTCACCGGCGCCGACGTCGATCTGCGCCCGGGGGAGATTGTCGGACTTGTCGGAGAGAACGGATCGGGCAAGAGCACCCTGATGAAGATCCTGGTCGGCAGCCTCGCCCGCGACGCCGGAACGCTGCACCGCAACGGAACGCTCGGTTACTGCCCGCAGGAACCCATCCTGTACGAACGGCTGACCTGTGACGAGCACTTCGAGCTGTACGGCGAGGCCTACAGATTGAACCCGCTCGAGATCGACCGGTCGCGTGACGAGGTCTACGACGTGTTGGGCTTCGGCCGCTGGGCTGGCGCGCGGGTCGAAGAGCTCTCTGGTGGCACCCGGGCCAAGCTGAACCTCGGCCTGGCGTTGCTGTCCGATCCGCAGGTCCTGTTGCTGGACGAGCCCTACGCCGGCTTCGACTGGGACACGTACCTGCGGTTCTGGGAGATCACCGCCACCCGCCGTGACGAGGGACGGTCGCTCCTGATCATCAGCCACTTCATCACCGACGAGGACCGCTTCGACCGCATCTACGACCTGCGCGACGGCCAGACGGTTCCGCGATGACCGCGGCGGCTACGGACGCCCGCCGGGTGGGGATGCTGCCGCTGCTCACCTGGCGCTACCTGGTCGAGTACGCCCGCCGGCCACTCAACCTGGTGCTGCTGGCCGTCGTGCCCGTGGTGTTCGTGACCCTGTCGGCCGGGGCGATCGCCGACTTCGCCGACGTGCTCGGTGGCTTCACCGATCTCGGGACCATCGAGGCCGCCACCGCCGGATGGGCAGCATCGCTGCTGGCCGGCATCGCCGGGTTCTTCCACGTCACCGGCTCGCGTGATGCTGACCGCCGCCTCGCCGCCGCAGGGGCCGGCACGCTCCGGGTGGTGGCGGCCCGCCTCTCCTCGGCTCTGGGCCTCGTCGTCGTTGCCGGCTCCGGCGCGCTCGCCGCCTTGGCCCTTCGGACCGGGATCGCCGACACGCCCCGAGTGATCGGCGTGACCTTCCTCATGGCCCTCGTCTACCTCGGCATCGGCGCCACTGTCGGCGCCCTGGTCCGTTCCGAGATCAACGGCTCGCTCGTCGTGGTCTTCGTCTGGATGTTCGACGTGTTCTTCGGGCCAGCCATGGGCGGCTCCGCCGGCATCATCCGGGTCTTCCCCCTCCACTTTCCCACCCTCGTCGTCACCGACGTCGCCTCCGGCCACGCAGGACCGCTCGGCGATCTCGGAATCTCCGCGCTGTGGGCAGCCGGCGCCCTGCTCATCGGCACCGTTGCCCTCGTCGCCACCACCCGTCCCGCCCCGCTGACCGCGCCGCGCCTGCACGGCCGGTGGCACCGGATCGCGATCGCCCTCCGCTACGGGTTCCGCGACTACCGACGCAACCTCGTGCTGTGGGTGCTGCTCGTCGGGCTTCCTGTCGCGTTCATCACCCTCAGCATCGCCGTCACCCCCGACAACCCCGCCCCAGTCGAGCTCGTGGAGAACGGCCAGCGGGGCCTGCAGATCCTGTCGATGACCGACCTGCACGGGGCGATCATGGTGCCGATCACGGTCGGGTTCCTCGCCGGGCTCGCCGGCCTGTTCGTCGCGCTCGGCTCGGCCGAGGGCGACCGCCGCCTCGTCCTCGCCGGCTACCGACCCCTCGAGGTCCTCGCCGCCCGGCTCGGTGTCATCGTCTTCGCCGCCCTGCTCACCACCGGCGTCGCCCTCGTCGTCACCGCCGCCAGCTTCACACCGCAGAGCTGGCTGACCTTCGCAGCCGCCAACGTCATGGCCGCCGTCACCTACGGGATGATCGGCGTCCTCGCCGGTCCCCGCCTCGGCCTACTCGGCGGCCTCTACGTGATGCTCGCCCTGCCATTCATTGACATCGGCATCGCCCAGAACGCCATGTTCGACGCTGCCCCACCGGCCTGGGCGGTGTTCATGCCCGCCCATGGCGCCATCCGGGTGCTCCTCGATGGCGCGTTCACCCCGAGCTTCGACGAATCCGGTGCCCTCGCCCTCGCCTTTGCATGGCTGCTCGGCGTCACGGCGCTGGCCGCCGTTCAGTTCAATCGGTTCGCCGCGCCCCGCCAATGAACATTCGTCAGTAGTACACCGCAACGGCGTTCCGTGCTGGCCCCGGATGTCGCCAGCCCCCTGCGGGGGAGAGGATCAACTCCATGACCCCACGTCTCAGTAGAAACCGCCATACCGTCTTCGCGCTCGCCGCAACCCTCGCCGCCGTAGCGCTCCTTGCCGCCGCATGTGGCTCCGACGAACCCGACGTCGCCAATCCCGTCGGCGGCCAGGACGTGACCGACGAGGGCGACGCCGAACATGACGAGTTCAGCTTCGGGGAACCGGCGGACGCAGCGGACGCCGATCGAGTCATCGAGATCGACGCCGACGACGACTTCAGCTTCAACCCCGACACCATCGAGGTCGAAGTCGGTGAGACCATCACCTTCCGGGTCACCAACGTCGGCAATCTCCCCCACGACTTCACGCTCGGGGATTCCGAGACTCAGGACGAACACGACGCAGAGATGGCCGACATGGACGGCATGGACGACATGGATGCCGGCGACCCGAACGCCATGACGGTCCCCGCCGGCGAGACCCCCGAGCTGACCTGGACGTTCACCGAGGCAGGCGAGATCCTCATGGGATGCCACCAACCCGGCCACTACGACGCCGGCATGCGAGGCGACATCACCATCACGGCTGCGAGCTGAGCCGTACCAATCCGCCTCGACCTCGACGAACCCGACAGGCGAGCGCCGAGGCTTGCGGGATCGACCGGGTGGTAGACGTCGTCCAAGCCGACTGCACTGCGCAGGCGGTTGACCCCGTCGACCCCACCACGAACTGAGGAACCACCATGACCTACACCCGAACCATCACCCTCGACCTACCGGTGAGCGAGGCCGTAGACCGCGTCAAGAGCGCTCTGAAGGACCAAGGTTTCGGAACGCTCACCGAGATCGATCTGCAGGCCACGATGAAGGAGAAGCTCGACGCCGACGTAGAGCCGTACGTGATCCTCGGCGCATGCAACCCCGAACTCGCCTACCGCGCGCTGCAAGCCGACCGCAGCATCGGAGCTCTACTCCCATGCAACGTCGTCGTGCGCGCCGACGGCGACGACACCATCGTCGACGCCCTCGACCCAGCCGTCATGTCACAACTCGCGGAAGGGCTCGACGATGTCGCCGACGACGCAGCCCAGCGCATCGATGCCGCGCTGGCATCGCTGTCCAGCGAGACGTGAGGACCGCGACCGCAACATCGACCTCGCCGCTCCGGGGAACTTCACCAACCGTGAGGGTGTCGGCGTCGAGGTGAGCTGAGGGAACCGGTCCAGATCAGGTCGGGCTGGTCCGAGCCGGCCGCGACACGCGTCGCCTCACTCGTCCTCGCCGTCGGGGTTCAGTTCGCCCTCGAACTCCGGCACCGGCCGCTCAGCTGCTTCGGCCTCGGTGGTGGCTTCGCCGTTCCCGTCGATGTCGCTCAGTAGCCACTCCATTTCCTTGATCTCCTTGCGCTGGGCTTTGATGATCTGGTCGGCCAACTCGCGCACCCGGACGTCGTCGATGTCGGCCCGTTCGCTGGTGAGGATGGCGATCGAGTGGTGCGGGATCATCCCGTTCATGTACGCCTCGTCGTCGACGAACAGCTGCGAGCGCGACAGGAACAGCGCCACGAGTGCGAGCCCGAGGCCGCCGACGATGATGCCGATGTTGACCTTGGTGTTGCGGTACATGCCCCACATGAAGCTGAGCATGATCATCGCCATGGCCCCGCCCATGAGCAGCGCCATGTAGACCCGCTCCTCGCTCCACTGCACGTGACCCCACTCCCAGGAGTTCGTGTAGGTCAACATGAACATCACGGCCGTCGAGGTGGCGATCATCGCCCCGAAGCGCCAATACGACGAACTCATCCCTCCGGAGTCATCGTCTCCGTGGTTGTCGTCGCGGTCGATGTCGGATCGGTCGATCATCCCGGTTGGCATGGCGGTGCTCCTTCTCGCGTTCAGGTACGGCTGATGGGCCACATACCCCGACGACGTACCCGCTACGACACGAAGTCGTAGATTTGCCTGCGCCTCCTACGACACCGTGTAGTAGGCGGGATGATGGGGACCCTCGGCTTCATCGTGGTCGCCGTCACCCTCACCCCGACTCCCCTGCTCGTGGTCCGAGTCGGTCATGGCCTCATGCATTGCTGTCTCCGGTTCTCCTCTCACGGGAACTCATCCCAGGTGGGCGCCGCCCTCCACCGACCGGCGGCATCGGACCGAAGTTCCAGTGGTGCTGCGCCGCCCCGTTCGCGATCGCTGAGCGGAACGCATCGTCGGGATGATGACTGGGCTCGTACACGATCGACAGATGCGACGGGCCACGGTCGAGTCCGAGTCGTCACCGCACGCAGCTGTCACCACCACGGCGACGGCGACCACGAGAGCAGAGTGCAGGAGGGTCCGTCGCATCCGACGCAACCTAGCTACGACAGTCTGTCGGAGCCAGGCGGCTACCAGCAGATGTGCGCCAACAGAGTGGCGACGTGGTGAACGAACACCGTCGCGCCCAGCACACCCACGACCCCGAGCAGTCCGGACGCCGACGCCGGCACGGGTGCACGTCCGGATGGGTGGA
>JBPPNA010000061.1:0-6882 GCA_051306355.1 Acidimicrobiales bacterium
GCCACCATCGACAAAGTGGCCAAACAGCTCGACACGGTCAGCCGGAGCGTCAACGACGAGCTCAACGGCACCCGCCGGCGGGTGTTCGAGCAGCGACTCGGCGAGATCGACCAGCTCCGTGATGCCCAGGCACCGCTTCCCGAAGCCGGCGGCGAGGCGCTGGCGGCCAGGAAAGCGTCGGGCGACGTCCGACCCCTCCGCTCGGATCCGAGGCACGGCGTGGCGGACGACGGCTGACCGAGTACCGCCGCCGCCCCCACTGCGATCTGGCAGGTGCTCCGTATCACGCCCGAGCCGGACGTGCGGCCCGGCCGTCCATGTCCATGAAGAACTGCGCTGCAGCCAGCTGGATGGCGGTCGACCAGGTCGGGTAGGCGTGGGTGGTCTGGGCCAGGCGCCCGGTGAACATGCGGGTCCGCATGGCGAGCGCCGCCTCGTGGATGAGCTCCCCACCGTTTGGAGCCACGACGGTGGCACCGAGGACCCGACCGCCACCGATGTTGCCGAGGCCACGTCGAGGCCCGGCGACGATCTTGACGAAGCCGTCGGTGGCGCCGGTGATGATCGCCCGGTCGACGGCCTCGAGCGGTAGGTGTGCGACCCGGCCGTCGTGCTCGACCGATTCGGCCTCGGTCATCCCCACTCGGGCGACCTCCGGGCTGGTGAACGTGACCCAGGGGATGGGAGCGGGATCGAATCGCGAAGGAGACACCCGCGACCAGCGGGACAGGGCGTTCTGGGTGGCGACGAAGGCCATCCGGGCCGCAGCGTGGGTGAAGGGCATGCGGCCGTTGACGTCGCCGATGGCCCAGACGTGGTCGGCCGTAGTGGCCAGCGATTCGTCGGTACGGATGAAGCCACGCTCGTCGGTCTCGATCCCGACCGCGTCGAGCCCGAGGCCGTCCGTGGTCGGTTCGCGGCCGACGGCGACGAGCACCCGGTCGACGTCGATGGTCGCGCCGTCGTCCAGGTGCAGCCGGGCCCCGGCTCCGGTGCGCTCGGCCCGCTCGAGCCGGCGGCCGAGTCGGAGGTCGACACCGTGCCCACCGAGGCTGCGCGCCACGACGTCGGATGCCTCTGGTTCCTCGCGGGACAGGAGACGGGGTTCGGCCTCGATGACGGTGACCGCGCTGCCCAGGGCGGCGAATGCCTGTGCCATCTCGACGCCGATCGCCCCACCGCCGAGGACGGCGAGGGACCTCGGCTGCTCGCGCAGCGAGAACAGCGACTCGTTCGTCAGCGGTTGGAGCTCGACCAATCCCGGGATGGGAGGCATCGCGGCACGGGCGCCGGTGGCGAGGATGATCCGTCGGGCGGTCACCCGTACCCCGTCGACGTCAGCCGCTCCCGGTCCGATCAGCCGGGCGTGCCCGGTCAGCACCTCGATCCCCTGCCGGCGGAGCGCGGCAGCGTTCTCGGTGGCGGCGATGCGCTCGATGCTGCGGTGGACCGCCGCCATCGCGTCGCCGAACGAGGTGCCCCGCTCGGCCTCTGCGAGGAGGGTCTTGGAGGGCACGCAGCCGGTGTGGGTGCAGTCGCCTCCGAGCGGACCGTCGCTGACGAGCGCAGTGCGGGCACCTCGCCGCACCGCTTCCCGGGCCGCGGTGAGTCCGCCGGCGCCGCCGCCGATGACGAGGAGATCGAATGTCTTCACTGGTCGGGGAACTCCGTCCGGCCGGCACGCATTCCCGCAGGACGATGTTGCGGAACATCCGGGACCCGGCCAGGGTTCACGGTGTCGAGCGACGAGAGGACACGAACATGGAGCTCCTGGAGAACAGCCGGTGGGGATTCGAGTCGAACTGCTTCGTCTGCGAACCCCGCAACGACGCCGGGTTGGGGATCGAGTTCTACCGCGACACGGCCACGGAGGCGGTGATCGCCTCGTTCGAGCTCGACGGCCGGTTCTCCGGTGCACCGAGCTACGTGCATGGTGGCCTGGTGCTGGCCGTGCTCGACGAGGCCATGGCGTGGGCGACCATCGCCCTGAGCGGGTGCTTCGCGGTCACCAAGGAGACCACCACCCGGTTCCGCGCCCCGGTGAAGGTGGGCAGTCGCTACGACGTTCGCGCCACGGTCACCAGCGACGACGATGAACAACTGATCTGTGAAGCGGAGATCAGCGACCAGTCGGGTCGGACCTGCGCCGCGGCCCACGCGACGTTCGTGCCGCTCGGGCCGGCCCAGATGACCGATGCCGTGGGCGCCGTTGTCGAGGGTCCCGACACCGAGTTCGTGCGCAGCCAAGACGGGGAACGATGAGGCCGAAGCCCCCGGACGTCGGCGATGTCGCCCCGGAGATCGACCTGCCGGCTCACGACGGTTCGGGCTTCCGGCTGTCCGAACAGGAGGGCCGTCCGGTGGTGCTGGTCTTCCACCGTCATCTGTACTGACTGCCGTGCCAGGAACATGCAGCTGCCGTGCGCAGCCGCCTGGAAGAGTTCGGAGACGCCCGGATCGTGGTGGTCACCTTCAGCGCGCCGGACCGCGTCGTGGAGTACCAGCGGGACAAGCTCGACCCGCTGCCCGTCCTCGTCGATCGGGATCGCGGGTCGTACCGGGACTACGGCTTCGGTCGGGGCAGCGTCGCCGACGTCTGGGGTCCCAAGGTGTGGCTCGCCTACGCCCGCCTCCTGCTCGCCGGTCGTCGTCTCCGCCGGCCGGTCGAGGACACGCTGCAGCTCGGTGGTGATGTCGTGGTCGGCGCCGACGGCACGATCGCCTACGTCTTCCGATCGAAGGACCCCGACGACCGACCCCCGGTCGACGAGCTGCTGGCTGCCGTCCACCGGACCTGACGGGGCGGGTCACCGGGTGTGGTAGACGGCTCCCGCCGTGCCGGGCCCGGTGTGGGCACCGACGCTGGGTCCGACCCGGTAGTCGAGCAGCTCCACGTCCGCCCGCGACTCTTCGAGGATGGTGCGCAGCCGTGTGGCGATCGGGACCGAGCTGCGATCCGCGATGGCGATGCCGACCCGTAGCGGGCCTCCGAGGGTGAGGATCTCGGCCGCCATCACCGCCGCGGCGCGATCGGTGCTCTCGACGTCGCCGACCGGGGTCATCTCGCCGCCGATGAGGCTGAGCACGGGCACGGTGGCGGGTGCGTCCCGGTCGCCGGCACCGTCGGCCAGCCGACCTCCGGCACGGGCCAGATCGAGCCCACCCACGATGAACACGTTCCCGCAGCGGGCGGCCACGGCATGAGCCGCTGCCGCGCTGTCCGCAGCCGACGCCCCGGCGGCCACCGCCTCCGCGGCTGCGAGGGTGGCACAGCCCACGATGAAGGACGCCGACCCGGTGTCCACGAGCTCCACCGGAACCGTGCGCTCCGCGGCGGCGAGACGGGCGGCATTGAATGTGCCGGAGATCTCCGAACCGGTGTGCACCGAAACGATGGAGGTGGCGCCCCGATCGATCAGCCGCTGGTGGTGCTCGGCGATCCTGCCCGGGCTCGGCGCGGCTGTCGTGAGCGAGGGAACGTGCCCATCGGCGAAGTGGTGCCAGAAGTCGTCGGGGTCGAGATCGGTCTCGAGGTGCTCGACGCCGTCGATCGTGACCGTGAGGGGAACGACCTCGATGTGGTGTGACGCGGCCAGGAACGGTGAGAGCTGTGCCCCCGAATCACAACAGATCCCGATCATGAGCGCCTCTTCACCGTGTCCTCCCGATCGCGCCAACGCATGGACGCCATCTGCCCAGTGTGCCGAACGGCCGGTGTGCCGGTCACGGCTCGATGGTCGTCTCGGGTCGGTAAGTGCCGACAACGAAGATGAGCGGGGGGATCCTTCCCATGGGACGGCAACCACCGGCGTGCGTCTCGCATTCCCTTCCACCGCGATCCCCGATGCGGCGCCCAGGGGGCGAGGTCGTGTCGTTCGCGAATACCAACCGGCCGCACCGGGTTACCAGGGGCAGATCCGGGCGGAGGCCCGGACCGACTGAACGGAGGAAGTGATGTCGGTGATCGCCGAGGGCAAACGTCGAAGCATCAGGGGCCCCCTCGCCCTCGTCGTGGTGTTCGTGCTCACGGCCGCAGCGTGCGGTGGGTCCGTGAACGACGATACGGCCACCGATGTCGAGGACTCGGGGGAAGAGGTCGACAGCGATCTGGCGTCCCCGACCGAGACCGACCGGCCCTTCGACCTCAGCGGCGGAGCCACCAGCGCTGACGGAGGGCTCGTGGCGGTCGACGGCGACCCGAAAGCAGCGCTCACCGATGACGTTCGCGACGCCACGCAGCCGTGGGACACCGACTGGAGCCGTCGGACCGTCGATCCGGGGGAGTTTCTCGCCGGCATCCCGGGTACCGACCCCCGTGACCGGATCCCGCCGATCGACACGCCCCGTTTCGAGCCGATCGAGGCCGCAGACTGGCTCGACGAGCGGGAGCCGGGTGCGCTGGTCCAGTTCAACGACGAGGTCCGCTTCTACCCGCTGTCCATCCTGACCCGCCACGAGATCGTCAACGACCGCTACGGCGATGTTCCGGTCGCCGTCACGTTCTGCCCGCTGTGCAACACGGCCCTCAGCTTCGACCGACGCGTCGACGGCGAAGTCCTCCGATTCGGCGTCTCCGGCCTCCTCCGCAACAGCGACCTGGTCATGTGGGACGACCAGACGACGTCCCTGTGGCAACAGATCACCGGGGAGGCCGTCGTGGGAGAGCGGGCGGGGACGCAGCTGGAGATCATCTCCACGGCGATCGTCTCCTACGGCGAGGCCCGGGAGGGATTCCCCGACGCGCTGTCCCTGGCTCGGGACACGGGGTTCGGGATCAACTACGGGGCCAACCCGTACACGTCCTACAGCTCGAGCGGTCAGCCGTTCCTCTTCGACGGCGAGCCGGATCCGAGATTCCCTGCGCTGTCCCGGGTGGTCGGCGTCACCGTCGGGGACACGGACAAGGCCTACCCGTTCGAGGTCATCAGCGAGGAGCGAGCGGTGAATGACGTGGTGGGTCAGACACTGGTCGCGGTGCTCTGGGGTGGCGACACGGCCGATGCACTCGACTCGGCGTCGATCGCCGCCGGGGATGCCATCGGGACCGGGATCGCCTACGAGCGCACGGTCGACGACCAGGTCTTGACATTCGCCAGCGCCGGCGACGACCGGTTCACCGACGAGGAGACCTCGTCGACCTGGAACCTGCTGGGCCAGGCCGTGGACGGACCGCTCGCCGGCGAGCAGCTCGAGACGGTCCTGCACCGCAACGAGTTCTGGTTCGCGTGGGCCAGCTTCTTCCCCGACGGTGTCGTCTACACGGGGCAGTGAGCGACGAGCACGGCGGTGAAGACCGAGGCGGACTCAGCGATTCGACTTCTGAGGTGCACCGGGTCAGTCCCGGAGCAGAAGTTCTTTGAATGTGGACGTAGCGAATCCCCACGCCTGTGTGATGCTCGGCGACGGGGGGGATCGACACGGCGTTGGGTGAGGTGTGGACATCGACGATGGTCGGACCCGGCGTGGCGAGGGCCTCAGCAAGCACGGGTTTCAGTTGCTCAACAGTGTCGATGGTGTGGCCGTTGAATCCCATCGCTCGTCCGATGTCGGCGAAGCTCGGGTTGTCGAGTGTCGTGCCGGTCGGGGGGACACCCATTTCGGCCTCGCCCAGTTCGACGAGGCCGAGTGAACGGTTGTTGAACACGATCCGACGCATCGTGAACTCGTCGACGAGTTCGAGCATCGATGCTTCGATGCTCGTTACGACATGTCGGTCCGTGGGATCGGAGATCTCATCTCGTTGCCGTCTCTGGAGAAACGAGCTCTGCGCGAGCGATGCTGGCGGCGCCGATGACCCCGGAGTCATCGCCGAGTTCGGCGACGACGACGCTGAGGGAGGGGTTGGGGTGCAGCATCCACGGCAACGTGGCTTCGTGAACTCGGTCAGCCAGCTTCTGGCCCAACTTTTCGGCCATGCCGCCGCCGATCACGATCACTTCGGGGTCGAGCAGATTGACGACGGCACCAATACCGATGCCGAGCGTTTCCACTGCAGCGTCGAACACTTCGGTGGCGACGGCGTCGCCTTCTTTCAGCGCCCGCTTCCAGACTTTCGAGGTCGGTCTGGGCTTTCCCTCTTCTTCCTGGATGTCGAACAGCGTGCTGTCGCGGCCACTTCCAACCATGCGCCCGATGGCGTCGGCCATGGATCGGCGCCCGGCATAGGCTTCGACGCAGCCTCGTCGCCCACAATGGCACAGGGCACCGTCAGCTCTCACCACCATGTGGCCCATCTCCCCTGCTGCGCCCAGCGACCCGTGGTAGGGCTGACCGTTCAGGATCAGCGCGCCGCCGATGCCTGTCCCGATCCAGACCCCAAGGACGTGCTGCCGGTCCCTGGCGGCGCCGGCGACCCACTCCCCCAGAAGTCCCATGTCGGCGTCGTTGCCCAGCGCGATCGGGACCCCGAGGCGTTTGGTCAACATGTCGCTGAGGTTGACGTCGTCGTTCCAGTTGTCGAGGTTGGGAACGTGCACGATGGTTCCCTCGTGGATGCCCCCCGGTATGCCCACCCCGACGGCATCCGGGGCGTCGTCGAGGTCCTTGATGAGTTCGGCGATGGTGTCGGCCACGGCTTCGGGGCCTGCTTGAGGTGTGTCTTTCTTGCCACGATCCAGAACCTGGTTGTCATCGTCGACCAGGCCGACTTCGATGTTGGTTCCGCCCACGTCGACGCCTACTACCTGCATGGTGATCCTCCTTCTCGGTCCAACGGGTCCGAATCGTGTCCGGGTCCGCCGTTCCGCTTGCTCGTCTGGGTGGGATTGGGTGAAGACCCCGCAGCGGCGGGCTCGGGACTGATCGGAAGGTCGGCGTCGATCATCGTGGCGGACGATACCGGTGTCTCAGACGCCGACGCCGTAGAGATCGTTCAGCCGGGAG
>JBPPNA010000104.1:0-2879 GCA_051306355.1 Acidimicrobiales bacterium
GGTGCCCACCGCATGACCCGGCTGGGGTTCCTGCTCGACAGCGAGAGCTGTATCGGATGCCACGCATGCACGGTGGCCTGCAAGAGCGAACACGACGTCCCCCTCGGCGTGAACCGCACGTGGGTGAAGTACATCGAGACCGGCACATTCCCGGACGTCGCCCGCAAGTTCAACGTCATGCGCTGCAATCAGTGCGACGACGCTCCCTGCATGACGATCTGCCCCACGTCGGCGCTCTACCGAGCGCCGAACGGTGTGGTCGACTTCCAAGACGACGACTGCATCGGCTGCAAGTCGTGCATGAACGCGTGCCCCTACGACGCGCTGTACATCAACCCGGAGACCAACACCGCGCACAAGTGCAACATGTGCAACCACCGGCTCGAAGTCGGCCTCGAACCGTCGTGTCAGATCGTCTGCCCCACCGAGGCGATCAAGATCGGTGATCTCGACGACCCGACGTCGGAGATCAGCCGGATCATTGCCCGCGACGACGTGGCGGTTCGGTCCCCGGAGCAGAACACCAAGCCGAAGGTGTACTACCGCGGCGCCGACCAGGCGTCGCTCGACCCGACTCGCACCGCCATCGCGAACGACGGCATGATCTGGGCTGACACCACGCCGAGTCATCCGAGCGTGCCGGTGAAGCTCGGTACGAAGCCGACCGACGAACTCGGTGTGGTGGCCCGCACCGCCTACACCACCGCCCATCAGATGACGTGGAAGGCGAAGGTCTCGGGCTACCTCGTGACCAAGGCGGTTGCCGCCGGCACGATGGCAGTCGCGGCGCTGCTCGTCTTGCTCGGGCACGCCGACGTGCAGGCCGCGGTCGGGGTCGTCCCCCCGGTGATCGCCGGCGTGTTCCTCGCTGCCACCGGCTACCTGCTCGTCACCGACCTCAAACAGCCGACCCGCTTCCATTACCTGCTCACGAAGGGCAATCGTCAGTCGTGGTTGGTGAAGGGCGCCTATGTGCTCATGGCGTTCGCTGCGGTGTGCGCCGCCTGGTTCGTCGCCGCGTTGGCCGACCAGCCCGATGTCCTGAAGGTTCTCGCCCCGCTGGCTGTGCTCGGCGCGGCCGGGACTGCCGGCTACACCGCCTTCCTGTTCGCCCAGTGCGAAGGCCGTGACCTGTGGCAGACACCACTCCTGCTCCCCGTCCTGCTCGCCCAGGCGGTCACCGGCGGCGGAGCGACCTACGCCATCGTCGACGTCGTCGTCGATGTCCCCGAGCCCGATGCGCTCCGCTGGGTGCTGCTCGGTGGTGTCATCGCGACGGCGGCATTCGTCGCCGTGGAGCTGACGTCGAAGGGCAGTCGGCACGTCGAACTGGCGGTCCGCGCCATGACACACGGCACCTATGCCCGCCAGTTCTGGTGGGGTGGTATCGGTGCCGGCGTCGTCCTTCCCGCCGTCCTCGTCGTCGTCGCCCTCGTTGCCGGCGTCGACAACCCGGCGCTGCCTGCCGTGGCCGGGGTCGCCGCCCTGATCGGCATGTTCGCCTACGAGGACGCCTTCGTCCGGGCCGGGCAGTCCGTCCCCCTCTCATGACCCGCCCGACAGGAGCACGCCGGTGACCGACCTGCACAAGTACCCGCCCCACGACCAGTGGCACGACTGGCGCGAACTCGATGCCAAGGCGTGGCCGACGAAGAAGGAACGCAAGTACACCCTCGTTCCCACGACGTGTTTCAACTGTGAGGCCGGGTGTGGCCTGGTCGCCTACTTCGACCAGGAGACGGACCAGATCGCCAAGATCGAAGGGAATCCGCAGCACCCGGGCAGTCGGGGGCGGAACTGTGCCAAGGGTCCCGCCACGCTCAACCAGGTCTATGACCCTGAACGCATCCTCCATCCGATGAAGCGGGTGGGGGAGCGAGGTGGCGGTCAGTGGGAGCAGATCTCTTGGGACCAGGCGCTCGATGAGATCGGCGACCGCCTCCGCACGGCGATCGTCGAGGATCGCCACAACGAGATCATGTACCACGTCGGCCGGCCCGGTGAGGACGGCTACACCGACCGGGTGCTCGAGGCATGGGGGGTGGACGGGCACAACTCCCACACCAACATCTGCTCGTCCAACGCCCGCATCGGCTACCAGTCGTGGATGGGCCACGATCGGCCCTCGTCCGACTTCGCCAATGCGGAGGTGATCTTCCTCATCTCCGCCCACCTCGAGGCCGGCCACTACTTCAACCCGCACGCCCAGCGGATCATGGAGGCCCAGGAGAAGGGAGCCAAGATCATCTGCGTCGACCCCCGACTCTCCAACACGGGGGCCAAAGCCGACTACTGGCTCGCGCCGTGGCCGGGCACCGAGCCGTTCATGCTCCTGGCGATCGCCCGGCTGTTGATCGAGTCGGAGACGTGGAACGCCGAGTTCTTCGAGCGGTGGACGAACTGGGAGACCTACCTGCGCGAGACGCGGCCCGATCTCCCGGTCGAATGGGCATCCGTACGGCCTGCGCTGCTCGACGAGTACGCCGAATACACGCCCGAGGCGGCCGAGCAGAAGACCGCGATCAACGCCGACACCATCCGTGAAATGGCCGGGTTGATCGGGGCCCACCCGACGAAGTTCGCGTCCCACAACTGGCGCGCCGCCGGAGCGGGACACCTGGGCGGGTGGCAGGTGGCCCGCTCGCTCTTCTTCCTCAACGTGCTCACCGGTTCGGTCGCCACCAAGGGCGGCACCGCCGGCAACGGGATGAACAAGTTCAAGCCTGCGGCGCCGATCGGTGCGCCGGGCAACACGAAGTGGAACGAACTCGAGTGGCCCACCGAATATCCACTCAGCTATCACGAGATGTCGATCTTGCTCCCGCACTTCCTCAACGAAGGGCGCGGGTCGCTCGAGGTCTACTTCTCACGGGTCTACA
>JBPPNA010000175.1:0-7124 GCA_051306355.1 Acidimicrobiales bacterium
CGTGCCCGGGGCGGGATTCGAACCCGCATGTCCGTGAAGACAGCGGATTTTGAGTCCGCCGTGTATGCCAATTCCACCACCCGGGCGAGGCGGGAAAGCGTAGCTCCCGAGGGTCCCGGCTGACCGGCCACCGGTCGTCGAGGTGTCCGGCGGGGAAGCCTGTCAGCCAATGAGCGCGACGACGCCGACGAGCGTCGTCATGAGACCGGACATCCAGATCGTCTGCTGGCGCAAGCGGTCATTGATCTCCGCACGCAGCTCGGCGAGTTCGGCGCGCAGGAACTCCTTCGTCACTGGTTCGTCCAGATCACGAGCGGGGAACTCGGAGAGCAAGGCTTCGGTCTCCTCTTCTCCGATCAAGGGTGAAAGGGTTAGGTAGATCGAGTTTCGATGTTTGGCGGTCAAGGTCATGACCGTGTCCTCCGCGACGCTGGGACGGGAGGGGGAAGTGGCTCCAGCGTAGACCCGACGTGCTGTGCCGGTCACGGGTTCAGCCGGACCGCCGCTCCGTCAATGCCCGCAGCGTCGCCGGCGCCGGCCCATCGACGAGGTCGTCGAGCGACGTGGGCAGGGCGATCGACCAGTTGGGCCATTCGTCGATGGTGCCGGGCATGTTGGGGCGCTCCTCGACGGCGAGGACATCGTCGAGGTTGCCGACCACGATGTCAGCCGGCGATGCGGCCAGCGCCTCGTGCACAGCGCAGATCGCACCTTCCACGTCGGGCGACTCGCCGGCGATTCGTCGCACCGTCTCGCGTAGCTGCTCGGTGCCGTCGGCGCTGAGCCCGGCCTCCTCACGCTGGCGCCGGTCGGCACCCGTCCACACGCCGGCGATGGTCGGCAGGTCGTGGGTGGTGGCCGCTCCGAGCACGTTCGACCTCCACGCCTCGGGTGGGTCGTCCTCGAAGTAGACGAGGCGGGTGCCGAGCACGCCGTTGGCGGCCAGGGTCTCCCGGACGCCGGGCCCGACGGTGCCGAGGTCCTCGCCGACGACGAAGGTGCCGGCCCGCTCGGACTCGATGGCCAACACGGCGAGCAGTTCCTCGGCGTTCGAGCGGACGTAGGCGCCGCGGGCGGGATCACCGTCGGAGGGGATCCAGTAGGTACGGAAGAGACCCAGCACATGGTCGATGCGGATACCGCCGCCGTTGCGCATGTTGGCCCGGATGGTGCGGGCGAAGGACTCGTACCCGTCGGCCCGCAGGGCGTGCGGGATGGAGGGCGGCAGGCCCCAGTCCTGGCCGTCAGCGGCGAACTCGTCCGGCGGCGCGCCGATGCGGGCGTCGAGGGCGAGCATGTCCTGGTCGGACCAGGCGTCAGCGCCACCCGGGTCGACGCCCACGGCGAGGTCGGCAATCAAGGGACAAACGTCTGCGACCTGGTGCAACTGACGGTCAGCCACCCACTGCAGCCAGGCGTGGAACCGCACCCGATCGTTGTGGTCGGCGGCGAATCGGGCGACTGCTGGGTTGGAAGGGTGCCGCAGCTCCGAGGGCCACTCCGGCCACGGTGCGGGATGCGCCTCGGCGATGGCACAGTACGTGGCCCACCGCTGCAGGTCGTCGCCGCCCCTGGTCCGGAACGACTCGATCTCGGCGTCGATCGCCGTGCCTCGCGCGTCGAAGAGCCGCTTCAGTGCCGGCAGTTTGGCCGCCCACACCGCCTCTCGGTCGATGCGGCGCTCAGCGAGGAGGCCCCGAGCCTCGGTTGCGAGCAGCGCGACCTTCTCGTCCCGGTCGGCTCCGGCCACCTCGTCGACGGTGATGTGCAGCGGGCTCAGGAACCGACGGCTGCTGGGGTAGTAGGGGCTGGGCTGTGGAACGGTTCCGGGGGAGGGGGCGTGGAGCGGACTGGTCGCCAGCAGGTCCACGTCGTTGCTCGCCGCCCAGGCGCCGAGCATGCGCAGGTCCCGGAGATCACCGATGCCCCAGCTGGCCTCGCTACGGGCGGCGTAGACCTGCACGGCGAGCGCCACGGCCCGGTCGGGAGGCTGCACGCAACGTCGGGGCCGCACGATCAGCAACGTCGTCGGACCGCCGTCCACGGGCGCCAACCGATGCCGACCGATGGGCAGGTCCGGCGAGAGCTTCTCGACCACGCCGAGATCGTCACCCGACTCGAGTACGAGCTGGCACGGGCTCAGCAGGGTCTCACCCCAACCGGTGGGAACGACCCACACCGGGTGGCCGTTCGGTGGGCCTTCGTCGCCGTCGGTGGAGCCCATGGACCGGCGCAACGCCGCCCGGGTCTCGGGCGCGGTCTCGTGCCAGTCGCCGTCGGTGCCCCAGTGCCCGTCGCTGATCCCCCAGGCGTCGGTGCTGGGTCGGCCGTTCTCCACTGTCCTGCTCCTCTTCGGGTCGCTGCCGTGTCGGCCGTCGATGCGTCGGCCCAACGTACCCGGGGCACAGGGGTGTCGAGTCCTGGTCCCCGTGGATCATCGCAGCGACGTGTACCGACCTCGGTGGTCGCTGCCCGTGCGCCCGGGCCACGTACACTCCGAACCGTGTCGAGGCGCCAGGTCGAACGCCGGTTGACCGAGGTCGGCCGGAGGTTGCGGGAGCTCCGGGAGGAGCTGCTCGTGGTGGACGAACAGCTCGTCCACCTCGCCGACGCGGCCGACGATGCGCGGCTCCGGGCCCTGGTCTCGGAGACCCCGGTGTCGGACCGCGAACATCGTGAAGCGGCTCGCCACGCCGAGTCGATGCGCACCCACCGCACGGCCGTGGCCGACGACATCGCCCGGCTCGAGGTCGCCCAGGACGACCTCCTCGACCGCTTCTCCGCCGAGACGTCCTGAGGGGCAGCCCGAGGCAGCTCCTGACCGCCGAACCGTTTCCACAGCACCTCACTTGCGTGGCACCATCAGTGGGCTCGCGAAGTGATCGACGACGAGATTCCGCGTGCCCGCGGGGAAGGAGACAGTGATGGCCACCCGTGTGGTGATCGCGGAGGACGAGGCCATCATCCGTCTCGATCTCAAGGAGACCTTGCAAGAAGAGGGCTACGACGTCGTCGGCGAGACCGGTCGTGGCGACGACGCCGTCGAGCTGGTCCGGAACCTCGAACCCGACCTCGCCATCCTCGACATCCGCATGCCGGGCCTCGACGGTCTGTCGGCGGCGCGAGAGATCACGGCCAACCAGGGCGCCGCCGTCCTGATCCTCACCGCCTACTCCCAGCGCGACCTCATCGAGCAGGCCCGCGACGCCGGCGCGCTCGCCTACCTGGTCAAGCCGTTCCAGCGCTCCGAGCTCATCCCCGCCGTCGAGATCGCCCTCGGCCGCCACCGCGAGATGCGGGCCCTCCACGACCAGACGCAGTCCCTCGAGGATCAGCTCGAGACCCGCAAGCTCGTCGACCGGGCCAAGGGGATCCTCATGGACTCCCACGGGCTGACCGAATCCGGGGCGTTCGACTGGATCCAGAAGCAGGCCATGAACTCCCGCCTCAAGGCCAAGGACGTCGCCGAGAAGGTCATCGCGGGCACCGCCCGGCCCGACGACAGATCCGACGACGACGGAGCCTGATCGGGTGGTCGGCTCCACCGGACGCGGCGACACGGGGAACCGCCGGAGCCGGTCGAATGCGGAGCATTCGTCGAGCGACGAGGCCCGCCAGGGCCGCCGGAGCCGGTTCCTGCTCATCGACGGCAACTCACTGACCTACCGGGCGTTCTTCGCGCTGCCCACCGACCTGGCCACGGCGTCGGGTCAGGTGACCAACGCCGTCTTCGGCTTCACGTCGATGCTCATCAACATCCTGCGTGACCATCCCAGCGACGGCGTGGTGGTGGCCTTCGACCGGGGTGAGCCCACCTTCCGCCACGAGCGGGTGGCCGACTACAAGGCCGGCCGAGCCGAGACCCCCGACATCCTGCGCCAGCAGATGGGCCTGGTCCGTGAGGTGCTGCAGACGCTGGGCATCACGATGGTCGACAAGGCCGGTTTCGAGGCCGACGACATCCTCGCCACCCTTGCCACCCAGGCCCGCGACAACGGCGACGATGCCATCGTGGTCACCGGCGACCGCGACGCGTACCAGCTGGTCGAGGACCCCCACATCAAGGTCCTCTACAACAAGCGCGGCGTGTCCGACTACGCCTTCTACGACGAGGACGGTATCGAGGAGCGCACCGGCGTCCGCCCCGAGAAGTACGTGCTCTACGCGGCCATGCGGGGCGACAAGTCCGACAACCTGCCCGGCGTTCCCGGCGTGGGGGAGAAGACGGCGGCCAAGCTGCTCAACACCTACGGCGACCTCGATGGCATCTTCGCCCACCTCGACGACCAGACACCCAAGCTGCGCGAGAACCTCGGCGCCCACGAGGAGATCGTGCGCGAGAACGCCATCATCATGGACCTGATCCGCGACGTCGACCTCGCCGAACAGCTGCCGGACGGTCTCGATGGTCTGGCCATGGGCGAGATCGACAAGGACGAGCTGCGCCGCCTGTTCGACTTCCTCGAGTTCCACTCGCTGTTCGACCGGCTGACCGAGGCCCTCGGGAGCGACCTGGGCAAGATGCAGACCTCGGAGGCGATCGAGGCCGACGTGGTGGTCTCCGACGAGCCGGCGCCGCTGGTCGATGCCCTGAACCGGGTGAAGCGCGATGCCGTGGTCGGCGTGTCCGGGGCGTTCGCCGCCGACGGGGTGCTCGAGGGCATCGCCGTGGTGGTCGACGACCCGGTCGATTCGGTGGCGTGGGTGCCGATGTCGATGTTCGCGGACGACTCGGTGCGCATGGCGCTGGCGTCGGTGCTCGACGACCGCGACATCGCCGTGCACGACGCCAAGGTGCTGGTGAAGGCGCTTTGGGCGGCTGGCCTCGACATGGCGGGCCTGGCCATCGACACCACGCTGGCCGCCTACCTGCTCGATCCGGCGGAGGCGAACTACCGCCTCACCGACCTCCTCGCCCGCTACGCCCGGCTCGAACTGCCCGACGACGGCGCTGCGCCCGAGGGCCAGCTCGATCTCGGGGGCGACGAGACGACGCCCGTCCACCTGGTGGCGGCCCGCAACGCGCTCGGGACGGCTCGGTTGGCGGTCCCGCTGCTCGACGCGCTGGACGCCCAGGGGCTCCGCCCGCTCAACGACGATCTCGAGACACCCCTCGTGCGGGTGCTGGCCAAGATGGAGACCGTCGGCGTCGGCGTGGATCGTGAGGTGCTCACCCGCCTGCGGGACCGGCTGACCACGGAGGCGGAGGAGCTGCGGGCCGCCATCACCGAGGCCGCCGGACACCCGTTCAACGTCAACTCCACCAAGCAGATGCGAGAGGTCCTCTTCGACGAGCTGGGCCTGGCGCCGCAGAAGAAGACCAAGACCGGCTACTCCACCGACGCCCAGACGCTCGAACGGATGCAGGGCGAGCACCCGATCATCGACCACATCCTCGCCTACCGCGAGGTCGAGAAGCTCCGGTCCACCTACGGCGAGTCGCTGCTCCAGGACGTCCAGCCCGACGATCGCATCCACGCCACCTTCAACCAGACCGTGGCCCGCACCGGCCGGCTCAGCTCCGACAACCCCAACCTGCACAACATCCCGGTGCGGTCGGAGATGGGCAAGGAGTTCCGCCAGGCGTTCGTGCCGTGCGAGGGTTACACGCTGCTGGTGGCCGACTACAACCAGATCGAGCTGCGCTGCATCGCCCACCTCGCCGAGGACCCGGGTCTGATCGACGCCTTCGAGTCGGGCACCGACATCCACACCGAGACCGCGGCGCGCGTGTTCGGCGTCGAGCTCGACGAGGTCAAGTCCGACCAGCGGGCCAAAGCCAAGATGGTCTCGTACGGACTGGCCTACGGCATGGAGGCCTACGGGCTGGGCCAGCGCCTCAACATCCCCACCAAGGAGGCGTCGGTCATCCTCGACGCCTACTTCGCCGCCTTCCCCAACGTGCACGAGTACATGGACCGTGTCGTCGAGGAGGCTCGCACCCGGGGCTATACCGAGACGCTGTTCGGTCGCCGGCGTCAGATCCCTGAGCTGTCGTCGAGCAACGTGCGCATCCGCCAGGCGGGGGAGCGCCAGGCCATGAACGCCGGCATCCAGGGCCTGGCCGCCGACATCTTCAAGGTGGCGCTGGTCCGGCTCGACCAGGCACTCGAGGACAGTGGCGTCGGGACCCGCATCGTCCTGCAGGTCCACGACGAGATCATCTGCGAGGTGCCCCTCGACGAGGTCGACGCCAGCGCGGCGCTGGTCGAGAAGACGATGTACGACGCCTGCGAGCTCCGGGTCCCGCTCGAGGTCAACCTCGCCTTCGGCGACTCCTGGGCCGCCGCCAAGTAGCCGTGCCCCCCGATCTGGCAGGCGCTGCGGAACCCTCCGACGATCTGGCAGGTGCTGCGTATCACGAGTCGGGGCGGTGGTTCCGTCCGCTGGCCGACCACATGCAGGACACCTACCTGCGCTACTCGTTCACCAAGGGGACCGAGCAGGAGATCGATTTCCTGGGGGGTGAACTTGGGCTGGGCGCCGGGTGTCGGGTGCTCGATGCCGGCTGCGGGCCGGGCCGCCACGTCCGGGCGCTGCGGGAGCGGGGCATCGACGCCGTGGGGGTCGACCTCGCCGAGAGCTTCTGCCGCCTGGTCGTCGCCGGGTCCCCGCCGGCGCCGGCGATCGTCGCCGATGTGCGGTCGTTGCCGGCCCGGCCGGTGTTCGACGTGGTCATGTCGTTGTGCCAGGGCGGCTTCGGCCTCCTCGGCGGCCCCGGTTCCCCGGTCGACGCCGATGCCCGTGCCGTCCGCGAACTGGCCTCATGCCTGAAGCCAGGCGGGCGCCTGGTGCTCAGCGCCTTCTCGTCGTACTTCCAGGTCCGCTTCCAGGTCGGGTCCCAGGCCGGGTCCCAGGCCGGGTCCCAGGCCGGGTCCGAGGATGGGGAGGGTGGGGAGTTCGACGCCGACGCCGGGGTGATGCACGAGCGCACGTCGGTGAAGGACGCCGAGGGCCGCGACCTCGACGCCGACCTCTGGACCACCGGCTTCACGCCCCGAGAGCTGCGCCTCCTCGCCGGCGCCGCCGGCCTCGAGGTCGACCACGTCTGGTCCGTCGACCCCGGCGACTACGCCCGCCGCCCACCCGATCTCGACCACGCCGAGTTCCTCCTCCTCGCCCGC
>JBPPNA010000219.1:0-4449 GCA_051306355.1 Acidimicrobiales bacterium
TCGACTGGAGCCAGAACAGCCGCCACAAGACCACCGTGGCGGTGTACTCACTCCGGGCCCGCACCCGGCCCACGGTCTCGACGCCGGTGTCGTGGGACGAGGTCAGCGACATCGCCGACGGTGGGGGCCAGACCTCCTTCGTGGCCGCCGACGTGCTCGACCGCATCGGCCGCCTCGGCGATCTCTTCGCCCCCGCAGCGACCCTCGAACAGGACCTCCCCCCCGCCTGATCTGGCAGGACTGGAAGCCCAGCACCAGCTCATCACCCCTGCGCAGGCAGTCGAAGTCGGGGTGTATCGGGCAACGGTTCGTCGCCTCTGTCAGTCCGGGCACCTCGAACCTGCTGAGCCCCGGGTGTGGCCCGCTCCCTGGCGGTGGACACTTCCGGCTCGACTTCGCGTACGGAGCGCCTGCCAGATGCCTGGGGCGTTCCGCAGCGCCTGCCAGATCGCTAACGGGCGACGAAGTACTTGGCTCGGGGATGGTGGCAGATCAGGGCGGAGGTCGACTGCTCGGGCTGGAACTGGTAGCCGGTCTCCTCGCTGACCTCGATGCCGATGCGGTCGGCACCGAGGAGCTGGGCGACCTTCTCGTTGTCCTCGAGGTCGGGGCACGCCGGGTAGCCCCACGAGTAGCGCCCGCCGCGGTACTGCTGGCGGAACAGACCGCGGAGGTCGGGGCTGTCCTCGTCGGCCATGCCGAGATCGTCGCGGATGCGGCGATGCCACAGCTCGGCGAGGGCTTCGGCCATCTCGACGCCGAGGCCGTGCAGCAGCAGGTAGTCCTGGTACTTGTCGGCGGCGAAGAGCTCGGCGGTCCGCTCGCTGACGGCGTGGCCCATGGTCACGATGTGGAACGCCGCCACGTCGACCTCGGTCGACCCGCCCGGCCTGGAGCCGACAGGTCGGAAGAAGTCGGCGATGCACAGGAACGGTTCCTTGCGCTGGCGCGGGAACGCGAACCGGCAGCGCTCCTCGGTGGCGGTGTCGTCGGTCCAGATCACGAGGTCGTCGCCGTCGCCGTTGGCGGGGAAGTAGCCGTAGACCAGGGCCGGGTTGAGGAGACCCTGGGACTTGGCTTCGGCGAGCTGCACCCGCAGCTGTGGGCGGATGCGGTCCTTGAACTGTGCGTCGGATTCCTTGGTGTCACCGTTGACCGCCTCGGGGCGGAACTGCCACTGGTTGCGGAACAGAGCGGTCTCGTTCACGTAACCGACGATGTCGTCGATGGCCACCCCCTTGACCACCTCGCTGCCCCAGAACGGCGGCGTGGGGACGGGGTTGTCGGTGGTGACGTCGGGTGAGCGGGCGGGGAGCTCGACATCGGGGTCGTCGGTCGGCTCGGACAGGCCCGCCCGGGCGCGCACCGTGGACTCCGACGGCACGATGCCCCAGTCGGGATCGTCGTCCAGCTCGCCGGCGCGAACTGCCCGCAAGCGGTCCATGGTGTGCAGACCCTCGAACGCGTCCCGGCCGTAGAAGAGGCGACCGTCGTAGACCTCACGCAGGTCGCGCTCCACGTAGCTGCGGGTGAGGGCGGCGCCGCCGAGCAGGATCGGGATGTCGAGGTCCCGGGCATTGAGCTCCTCGAGGTTGTCCCGCATGATCAGCGTCGACTTCACCAGCAGACCCGACATGCCGATGGCGTGGGCCTTGACCTCCTGCGCCGTCCTGAGCATGTCGCCGATGGGAACCTTGATTCCGAGGTTGTGCACCTCGTAGCCGTTGTTGGTGAGGATGATGTCGACCAGGTTCTTGCCGATGTCGTGCACGTCGCCCTTCACGGTGGCGAGCACGATGCGACCCTTGGAGGAATCGACCCCTTCGACCGCCTTTTCCATGTACTGCTCGAGGTGGGCCACGGCGGCCTTCATCGTCTCGGCCGACTGGAGCACGAAGGGCAGCTGCATCTCGCCGGATCCGAAGAGGTCGCCCACCACCTTCATGCCGGCGAGGAGGTGGTCGTTGATGATGGTCAGCGGAGCGATGCCATCGTCCCGCGCCTCGTCGAGCTCCTCGACCAGGCCGTTGCGCTCACCGTCGATGATGCGCTGCTTCAACCGGTCGGTGACCGGCCATCCGGACCGGTCCTCCTCGACCACCTGGACCGACTCGACGTCGGCGAACAGCTCGAGGATCTTGGAGAGCGGGTCGTAGTCGTCGCGGCCCTGCGACAACGCACCGGCCGGACCGCGCCGGTCGTAGATGAGGTCGAGACAGGCGTCGCGCTGGTCCTCGGGGATGCGGGCCAGGGGCAGGATGCGCCCGGCGTGCACGATGGCCGAGTCGAGCCCAGCCCGGGTGGCCTCGTGGAGGTACACGGAGTTGATGACGTGACGGGCCGCCGCCTTCAGTCCGAAGGAGATGTTCGACAGCCCCAACGTGGTGTGCACGCCGGGCAGATGCTCCTTGATCAGCCGGATGCCGTCGAGGGTGTGCATCCCGTCCTGGCGCGATTCCTCCATGCCGGTGCCGAGGGTGAGCGCCAGGGGGTCGAAGATCAGGTCGGTGGGCTCGAGCCCGTAGCGCTCGACGGCGAGGTCGTGGATCGACTTCGCGGCCCGGAGCTTCCACTCCGGGGTGCGGGCCTGGCCCTCCTCGTCGATGGTGGTGCACACGACGGCGGCGCCGTACTCCTTTGCCAGCGTCAGGAAGCGGTCGAAGCGGGTGCCGGGGGCGTCGCCGTCCTCGAGGTTGACCGAGTTGAGGATGGCACGACCGCCGAGGTGCTGGAGGGCGGTCTCGATCACGTCGGGCTCGGTGGAGTCGATCATGAGCGGCGCGGTGGACTGCGTGGAGAACCGGGACGCGATCTCGGCCATGTCGGCGGTGCCGTCGCGACCCACGTAGTCCACGCAGACATCGATCACGTGTGCGCCGCCGGCGATCTGGTCCTTGAGCATCTTGACGGCGCCGTCCCAGTCGGCGTCGATCATCGCCTCCCGGAACGCCTTGGATCCGTTGGCGTTGGTCCGCTCGCCGATGAGCAGCACGGAGGCGTCCTGCTCGAACGGTGTGAAGCCGTAGATGGAGGTCGCGCCCGGCTGGTGCTCGGGCGTCCGGCTGGCGGGGGTCAGGTCCTTGCAGTGCTCGGCCAGGAGCCGGATGTGGTCGGTGTCGGTGCCGCAGCACCCGCCCACCACCCGCACGCCGAATTCGGTGATGAACCGCGTCTGGGCGTCGAGCAGTCCCTGCGGGGTGAGGTCGTAGTGCATCTTGCCGTCGACGACCGAGGGCATCCCGGCGTTGGGCAGGGCAGAGATGGGCATGCGGGCGTGCTGGGAGAGGTAGCGGAGGTGCTCGCCCATCTCGCCGGGGCCCGTGGCGCAGTTGAGTCCGAAGATGTCGACGCCGAGCGGGTCGACTGCGCCGAGGGCCGCACCGATCTCGGTGCCGGGCAGCATCGTGCCCGTGAGCTCGATGGTGACCTGGGCCTGGATCGGGATCTGGCGACCCTCGGCGACCATCGCTCGCCGGCACCCGGCCACCGCCGCCTTGAGGCCGAGCAGGTCGTACTGCGTCTCGATCAGGAAGACGTCGACGCCGCCCTCGAGCAGGCCACGCGCCTGGATCTCGTAGTCGTCGCGTAACGCCGCGTAGGAGATGTGGCCCAGCGTGGGCATCTTCGTGCCGGGACCGATGGAACCGGCGACGTAGCGCGGTGTGCCATCGGTGGCGAAGTCGGCCGCCACCTCCTTGGCGATGCGTGCCGCCGCCACGTTGAGCTCGTGGGCCCGGTCGGCGAGGCCGTACTCGGCGAGGGGCACTCCGAAGGCACCGAAGGTGGCCGTCTCGGTGATGTCGCACCCGGCGGCCAGGTAGCCCTCGTGGAGCCCGGCGATGACGTCGGGGCGGGTGAGGGCCAGCAGTTCGTTGCAGCCCTCGAGGTCGTCGCCTCCCCGACCCGCGAAGGCGAAGTCGTCGGCCGTCAGATCGAGGGTCTGCACATAGGTGCCGAACGCGCCGTCGTACACGACGACCCGTTCCCGCACCAGGTCGAGGAATGGCGAGTCCATGGTGAAACGAGCCTACCGAGGTGGCCGGTTCGCCCTCAGCATCGAAATGGCGTCCAGAACGATCAGGTCATGTCGGGGAGCCAGGTGCCGTGGAAGCCGAACGCATGCATCGACACGTGCTCTGCTCGTTGGCGGCGCCGGGCGCAACGCCGGCGTGTGGACGTAGCGGTTCCGGTACCAGGCCGTCCAGGTGGGCGTCGTCGGGACGCGGGCGGGTGCTCACGGCGTTCAGGGTGCGGGCGCGCCCCGTGGACGGGACGTGGCTATGGGCACAGTGCGCCCCACCGGTACCGGTAGGTTCGGCGGGGCATGACGAAGCTCTACACCGGCCGCGGCGACGACGGCACCACCGGGCTCCTCTACGGCGGACGGGTCCGCAAGGACGACGCCCGTCCCGAGGCCGTCGGCACCGTCGACGAGCTCCAGGCCGCCCT
>JBPPNA010000246.1:0-20465 GCA_051306355.1 Acidimicrobiales bacterium
CGCCCTCGACGGCGAGCCCACAGCACGGTGCACGCAACACCGGATGCGAGCAGTACATGTACAACCAGATCAGCGCCGCCCGGGCCAAGGCCGGTCGGGCCGGACTGGCCTTCGACTCCGGCATCCAGTACATCGCCCTGAGCTGGAGCGACGGGATGTCCGGCCGCCAGGTCCTGGCCCACAACCCGAACTATGCCAACCAGATCCTGCGCCACCGCGACTACCGGGTCGCCGGCGAGAACGTCGGACGAGGGTACGAGCAGGGCAGCCTCTTCCAGGCCTTCATGGACTCTCCCGGCCACCGCCAGAACATCGAATCGGTCGACTACACCCACGTCACGGTCGGCTGCCTCACCGACGCCAACGGCCAGCTCTGGGTCACCCAGAACTTCTGGAGTTGACCCGTCGCGTCGCTGCGAAGCAGACCGCCATGAGCTCCATAGGCTGTGAGGCATGAGCTCGGACCGCCTGTACTTCCGCCAGCTTCTCGCCGGTCGCGACATCGCCCAGGGCGATCCCATCGCCCGCCAGATGGTGAACTTCGTCTATCTCGTGGGCGACCGCGAGACGGGTGAGGCGGTGGCCATCGACCCCGCCTACGACATCGCCGGCCTCCTCGACGTCCTCGCCGCCGACGACATGCGCCTCACCGGCGCCCTCGCCACGCACTACCACCCCGATCACGTGGGCGGAGACATGATGGGTCACGCCATCCAGGGTGTCTCCGAGCTGCTGGCCCAGAGCCCGGTGCCGATCCACATCCAGGAGGACGAAAAGCCCTGGGTGCAGCAGGTCACCGGCGCCAGCGACACCGACCTCGTCACCCACGTCTCGGGCGACACCGTCATGGTCGGCCAGATCCCCATCGAGCTCATCCACACCCCCGGCCACACGCCGGGCAGTCAATGCTTCCTCGTCGACAACCGCCTCGTCGCCGGCGACACCCTGTTCCTCGAGGGCTGTGGACGCACCGACCTTCCCGGTGGCGACGCCGGCGCGCTCTACGAGTCGCTCACCCAGAAGCTGGCCAAGGTCCCCGACGACGCCACCCTCTTCCCGGGTCACCTCTACTCGCCCGAGCCGTCGGCCGACATGGGCCACGTGCGCAAGTTCAACATGGTGTACCAGCCGAACGACAAGGACACGTTCCTGCGGATGTTCGGCCGCTGAGACCGCGACCGCTGAGCGGTCGTCGGTCGTCACGGTCACGGTCACGCCAGAGAGATTCGTCACGCCGGCGCGGCGTTCCTGCCGGCAGCACCTTGGTTCCCGTGGGGTCGGATGGGGCGGCGAGTACCGTCGACAGCGTGAGCGACCAGATCCTCGACGTCGACCTGTTGGCCTTCGAACAGGGCGACGACACCGCCCGGCTCGCCGTGATCGACGGGGTCATGCGCAGCCTGGCGACCGGTTTCGTCTACTGCGACACCGATCTGTCCGAGACCCTCCTCGACGACGCCTACGGGATGCTGCGGCAGTTCTTCGAGCTCGACCAGGAGCGCAAGGACCGCTGGGTGGCGCCCGGCACGCACGGCCAGGCCGGGTACACGGGGCTGCTGGTGGAGACCGCCGCCACCTCCGAGGTGCCCGACTGGAAGGAGATGCTCAACTGGGGCCCCACCGTTCCCGAGGGCCATCCGATGCGGCGCAAGTACCCGCACCGCTTCCACGATCCGATGCTGCCCGAGGCAGACGTGCCCGGCATCACCGCGGTGCTCACCGAGTTCCACGACCGCGTGTTCGACCTCCAGCGCCGGTTCCTGCGCATCATCGCCCTCGGGCTCGGCGCCCACGAGCAGTTCTTCGACCTCGTCCTGCAGGACGGGCCGGTCCTCAACCGCGCCATCCGCTACCCGCCGATGGCCGGCGCACCCCGGGCGGAGGGCGAGGGTGCGGCGCCGCACGAGTGGGCCGGTTCGCACGCCGACATCAACCTCACAACCGTGCTCCCGCGCGCCACCACCAAGGGGCTGCAGGTCGACGTCGGCACGGACGGTGACCACGAGTGGGTCGACGCCGCCCCGCCCGACGAGCACGTCATCGTCAACACGGGGATCATGCTGGAGCGACTCTCCAACGGGACCATCCCGAGCGGCTGGCATCGGGTGGTGGGCGACCCCGATGACGATGGCGAGCGGTACTCGGTGGTGCAGTTCTGCCACCCGACGCCGTGGACGATCCTCAGTCCCCTGCCGTCGTGCGTCGACGACGACCGGCCCGTCCGCTTCGCCGGCATCGAGGCTGCCGATCTCCTCGACCAGGTGCTCTACGAGATCAACCTCGTCGAGGACGCCCGCCGGGTCGAGTAGCCCCGCCCCCCCGTGGAGGTCGGCGAGGATCCTCGCGTTCCATGCACCTGGAGCACCGTCGGCGAGGGTCCTCACGCTGCTCCGGGCACCGCTGGCGCCGGTAGGGTCGCCGGATGCCTGCCACTCCGAACGACGGCCCCGTCGATCTGTCCGAGAAGCCCCACGTCTACGTCCCCCCGGGCGAGATCCCGCCGATCGAGCTGACCATCGTGGACATCGTCGAGGGCGACGGACCCACGGCCGCCAGTGGCGACTCGGTCGACGTCCAGTACGTGGGCGTTTCGTGGAAGACCCGCCAGCAGTTCGACGCCAGCTGGGACCGCAACGAGCCGTTCAGCTTCCGCCTCGGGGCCGGCATGGTCATCTCCGGCTGGGACGAGGGGGTCCAGGGCATGAAGGTCGGCGGCCGCCGGCGCATGATCCTGCCCCCCGACAAGGCGTACGGCAAGCAGGGCGCCGGCGGGGTCATCGGCCCCAACGAGACGCTCGTCTTCGTGGTCGACCTGCTCGCCGTCAAGTAGCACCGAACACGATGGCCACCGCAGCACGAGACACCGACGTCGATCGCGGAGCGCTCCTCGACTTCATCCGCCCCCGCCACCACCTGATCCTGGGCACGAAGCGCCGGGACGGCCGCGTCCAGCTCAGTCCGGTGACCGGCGGCGTCGACGACGACGGCCGCGTCGTGATCTCCAGCTACCCCGGGCGGGCCAAGACCGCCAACCTGCGCCGCGACCCGTCGGCCACCGTGATGATCCTGTCCGACGACTTCGGCGGCGAGTGGGTCCAGCTCGACGGCACCGGCGAGGTGCTCGACTTTCCCGAGGCCCTCGAACCGCTCTGCGACTACTACCGCAGCATCAGCGGCGAACACCCCGACTGGGACGAGTACCGCGAGGCCATGCGGCGCCAGGGCAAGGTCCTGTTGCGGGTCACGATCGACGACTGGGGACCGGTGAGCCGCGGCGGCTTCCCGGCCCGTCTCCTCGACTGAACCACCGCCTCTCTACAATCCGCCGACCGTGCTGGTCGACACCCGAGAGCTCGCTGACGGCTCGGAGCTACGAGCCGACGTGTGCATCGTCGGCTCCGGGCCCGCCGGCCTGACCGTCGCGATGGAGCTCCAGGGCTCGGGCCTCGACGTGCTCGTGCTCGAGTCGGGGGGCTTCGATGTCACCGAGGAGCACCAGGACCTCTACGAGGCGGAGATGACCGGCGAGCTCTTCGGCGCCGAGGACGACCCGGTGCCGGTCTCCAGCACGCGGCTGCGCACGTTCGGCGGGACGTCGAACCACTGGTCGGGCTACTCCCGCCCGCTGCGCGCCGTCGACCTCGAGCCCCGGCCCGAGCTCGGGCGGCCCGGCTGGCCGATCAGCCACGACGAGCTCGCCGCCCACTACCCCCGGGCCCTCGAGTTGCTCGAGATCGGCCCGTACCGCTTCGACCACGCCTACTGGCGGGATCAGGTCGGGATGGGCCCGGTGCTGGTCGACGACGAGGTGGTCGAGACCGTGGTGATCCAGATCTCCCAGACCTGGTTCGGTCCCCGGTATCGCCAGGTGATGGAACAGGCCAACGACGTGCGGGTCGCGCTGCACGCGAACCTGGTCGGCATCGTCCCGGCCGAGTCCGGCCGCACCGTGCAGCATCTCGACGTCGCCACCCTCACGGGCCGGAACCTGCGGGTGGTGGCCGACCGCTACGTCATCGCCGCAGGCGGCATCGAGACCGCCCGGCTGCTGCTGGCATCGGCCCGGGAACGCGGGGGGATCGGCAACGGCAACGATCTCGTCGGACGTGGCTTCAGCGAGCACGGGCAGAACACACTCGGTGTCGGGGTCCTGGCGCCGGCCATCGACGACCTCGGCGCCTACGTCCGCACGCAGGTCCCGAACCCCACCGGGCTCGGTCCCGACGGGATGATGTTCGTCCAGGCCGCCCTGCTGCTCTCGGACGCGACCCTCCGCCGGGAGGAGATGCTCGGCATCGAAGCCCAGCTCTACTCGCTGCCCTTCGACGACGCCGGCTCCGAGGACGCCGGCCCCGGGTACCGGTCGGGCCCGACGTTGCGCGACGCGAGCGACCTGATCCGCACGTTCGATGCCGGCCGGCCGTCCACCATGGTGGGGCTCCAGGTGATCAGCGAGCAGAGCCCCCAGCCGAACTCCCGGATCACCCTGACCGACGAGCTCGACGCGCTCGGCATGCCGCGGGCCCAGGTCGAGTGGCGGATCAGCGACGACGATCGGCGCAACATCGTGCGCGGCCTGGAGATCATCGGGGCCCGAATCGGTGCGGCAGGTGCCGGACGCCTCCAGGTGACTGCGGGATCGCTGCGACCGAGCGGCGAGATGGGTCTCCTGGGTCGCTTCGAGGTCGACCCGAGCGCCACCGACCACACCGGGTTCCACCTCGCCCACGCCAACCACCACTGCTGCACGGTGCCGATGTCCGCCGACCCCGCCAACGGCGTGTGCGACCCGGATCTGCGCGTATGGGGGTTCGAGGACCTCCACCTCGCCGGCAGCGGCGTCTTCCCCACCGCCGGCGTCACGTCCCCCACGATCAGCATCGTCGCCCTGTCCGTCCGCCTGGCCCAGCACCTCCGGGCGGCTCTGGCATGAGCCCGTCGCCCCGTCAACGGTCCACCCCGCAGGATCTGGCAGGCGGCGGCGGGTCGATCGGTCGGCGCACCTTGCTGGCGTTGTTCGGGGGCAGCGCGCTCGGACTGCTCGTCGGCTGCCGCGCCGGCCCGAGCGACGAGGAGCGGGCCTGTGCGTCGATCCAGGACGCCATTCCCGACGTGCCCGCCGGGCTGGTGGCCATCGGGACCCGCTACCGGGAGCTCCATCCCGACGACGACATCCACGCCGTCGCCTCGGGGTCATCCGACGGGGACCCGGCATCGATCCTCGCCCAGCTGATCGAGCGAGTCCGGGCCGATTTCGACGCCGGCGATGTCGTCGATGTCGACGGGTGGATGCTGGCTCGAACCGAAGCGCGAGCAGCCGCCGTCCTCGCCGGCTGCTGACCCTGCTTCGCCCTGACAGGGACGGCCGACGCCGCCATCATCACCAGTCGGGCGGCGAGCATGGGTTCCGGCCTGGCCGGCAGCGACCAGGGGGCGGCCAGCGAGGCCGGCTTCCCCCTGGCGATCGTGGTCATCATCCTGGTCCTGATCGTCGTCGGGGTGACCGCCGGGCTCCTCGGGTTCCGCAGCACGCGACGCACGCGCCAGCGGGTGGACGACCACCACGGCCAGCACCTCCGGACGCCGGGCGGCACACGCTCTTGACCGGCGCCTGAGGGGCTCGTGACCCGCCTGACCCCGGGCGTGGCTGTCAGCGGGTGTCGATAGCGTCGACAGGATGCACTTCGGGCTGGAAACCGAGGCGACGTTCGTCGCCGGCGAGGTCGGTCGTGACGGCGCGCTCGCACTCTGGCACCCGGAGGAACCAGCCGGCACGAGTCGTGGCCACGCCGTCGGCCCCGGCAACGACACGGCCAACGACAGGCCAGACGACACGCCCAACGGCACCGTCACCGTCGTCCTACCCGACGGAATTCGGGAGCTGCCCGCCTGGCTCGTCCCCGTGGCCGATGCCATCGGCCCGTTGGCCGCCCTTCCCGCCAGCACCGAGGTCCGCCCGTCGGTCCGGGCTCTCGCCGTCGCCACCCGCTTGGCCCTCGATCTCGTCAGCCGAGGTCGACTCCTGCCCGCAGCGGCCGGCAGCGGCGCCGACGAGTGGCGGATCGGTCCCCTCGACGTGGCCGACCGGGTCCGCATCGAACAGCTCGCCGACGCCCTCCCCGCGCCGGTCCACGCCCTCCCCGTCGAAGACCCCGAAGCCCAGGACGACGAAGCCCACCGCATGCTGTCGCCCCACGCCGCAGCTGCCGCATACCTCGACGCCGTGGCCGACGCCTTCGTCCGCACCGCATCCGCCCCGGCGATCGCCGGCGGTGACGCCTTCGCCGGGCCGGGCATCACCGATGTCACCGCGGCCGAGTCCTGGCTCCACTCGGTCACCGCCGGCACCGGGGGCGACACCATGGTCGGCCTGCGGATCGAGCTCCCCGGCCCTCCGCCCCCGGCAGACGAGAGCGACGACGGTGCAGACGGTGCGGACGGAGTCGACATCGACGCGGACCTCGCCACCGACGCCTCGGTCCGCTGCGTCCTGCAGATCCAGAGCCGGCTCGACCCCAGCCTCGTGCTCGACGCTGCGCAGCTGTGGTCCGCACCCCAGGCGGTCATCGCCCGGTTCGGTGGCGACGTCGAGACCGACCTCCTCCTCACCCTGCGACGGGCGGCCACGGTCTGGAGCCCCGCGAGCCGCCTCCTGCAGGAATCGGTCCCGGAGGAGCTCGAGCTCACCGACGCCGAGGTCGAGGAGCTCTTCGGCCCGGTGGCCGACGACCTGGCTGCCGCGGGATTGCCCGTGCTGTGGCCCTCGGAGATCTTCGCCTCGATCGAGCTGCGCCCCGTGGTGGGCACCGCCAGCCCGGATTCCGTGGGCGGCACCATGCTCGATCTGTCCTCGCTCGGCGAGATGCGCTGGGACGCCACCGTCGACGGCGCCGAGCTCACCGAGGCCGAGATGCTCCAGCTGGCCGAAGCCAAGCGCCCCGTCGTGCGCCTGCGCGGCCGGTGGGTTCGGGCCGATCCTGCCCGGCTACGCAAGCTCAACGAGCGGGCCGAGGTGGGTCTCGGCGACGTCCTCGCCGCCGCCCTGTCGGGCACCGTGTCGGTGGAGGGCGAGCGGGTGGAGGCCGAGCTCACCGGCCCCCTCGTCGAGTTGGCCGACCGCCTCCACAACCTCGACTCCGTCCGCATCCGCGACGCGCCCGCCGGGCTCGACGCCGAACTGCGCCCCTACCAACAGCGCGGCTTGGCGTGGATGGCCGAGATGGCCGAACTCGGACTCGGCGGCGTCCTCGCCGACGACATGGGGCTCGGCAAGACCATCCAGCTCCTCGCCCTGCACCTCCTGCGACGAGGCACCGGTCCCACGCTCGTCGTGTGCCCGGCCAGCCTCATGAGCAACTGGGAACGGGAGGCGGCCAAGTTCATTCCCGAGATCCCCGTCCACCGGTACCACGGCTCCAACCGAGACCTGGCGGACCTCTCGGGGGCGACCGCCGGCACGCACGCCGACGGCGATGCCATCGTGGTGTGCACCTACGGCATCGCCCGGCGAGATGCCGCCGCTCTGGCCGCCATTCCCTGGGCACTGGTCGTGGCCGACGAGGCCCAGGCGATCAAGAATCCGCTGTCGCGCACCGCGCGGGCCCTGCGGACCATCCCCTCTCGTGCCCGCTTCGCCCTCACCGGCACGCCGGTCGAGAACCGCCTGTCCGACCTGTGGGCTCTGCTCGACTGGACCACGCCCGGGTTGCTCGGGAACCTCGAGGTTTTCCAGCGGGAGGTGGCCACCCCGATCGAGCGCGAGCGCGACGATGAAGCCACCGCCCGCCTCGCCGCCGTCGTGCAGCCGTTCCTCCTCCGGCGGCGCAAGTCCGACCCCCACATCGCGCCCGACCTCCCGCCCAAGACCGAGACCGATCAGTTCGTCGGTCTCACCGTCGAGCAGGCCACCCTCTACAAGGCGGTGGTTGCCGAGCTGCGCGACGACGTGGCCGAGGCCGAGGGCTTCAGTCGCAGGGGCCTCGTGCTCAAGCTGCTCACCGCCCTCAAACAGATCTGCAACCACCCGGCGCAGTACCTGGCCCAGGAGGGACCGATCCGGGGCCGGTCCGGCAAGCTCGATGCCGTGACCGACCTGCTCACGGTGGTGGTCGACGAGGGCGAGGCCGCGCTCGTCTTCACCCAATACGTCCGCATGGGTCATCTCCTCAGCGCCCACTTCGCCTCCCTCGGCATCGAGAGCCAGTTCCTCCATGGCGGCGTCCCGGTCACCCGGCGCGAGGAGATGGTCGACCGCTTCCAGGATGGCCAGGTTCCGGTCTTCGTGGTCTCGCTCAAGGCAGGCGGCACCGGCCTCAACCTCACCCGGGCCACCCACGTCGTCCACTACGACCGATGGTGGAACCCGGCCGTGGAGGACCAGGCCAGCGACCGGGCCTGGCGCATCGGCCAGGAGCACCCCGTGCAGGTCCACCGCATGGTGTGCGAGGGCACGCTCGAGGAGCGCATCGCCGCGCTGCTGGAGTCGAAGCGGGCACTGGCGGAGTCGGTCGTCGTCGGCGGTGAGACCTGGGTGTCGGAGCTGTCCGACGACGAGCTCTGGTCGCTGATCGAGCTGCGGGGCGACGCATGAAGCAGGCACGATGACCCGGCAGTTCGGGGCCACGTGGTGGGGCCGGGCGTGGATCGACGCGCTCGAGGGCATCGCCGGCGGGTCCACCGGCCGGCTCAGCCGCGGCCGCACCTACGCCCGTCAGAACCGGGCTGAGGATCTCACCATCCGGCCCGGCGCCGTCACCGGCTTCGTCCAGGGCAGCGAACCCGGCCCCTACGAGGTCTACCTCGACATCCGGGAGTTCCGCGACGACGAGTGGGACACCGTCTTCGACGCCATCGCGGCCAAGGCAGGCCATGCCGCCGCACTGCTCGACGGTGAGCTCGATCCCGGCGTGGTCGAGGACGCCGCCGCCGTGGAGGTGGAGCTCCTGCCCCGGGCACGCGACCTGCGCACCGCGTGTTCGTGCCCCGACGACGTCGACCCGTGCAAGCACGCCGCCGCCCTCTGCTACCTGGTGGCCGATGCCCTCGACGCCGATCCCTTCGTGCTGCTCCTCCTACGAGGCCGGCGCCGCGACGAGGTCCTCGACGGGCTCCGTGCCCGCCGCGCCGGCCCGGCAGGTGCGGACGCCGGGTCGGACGATGGTCAGCCGGCAAAGGACGAGCAGCGGGCCGGTGTCGACGCCGCCGACGCCTGGGCGCGGACACCCGGTGAGCTCCCGGCCATGCCGCTGGTGGGCAACGCCCCGAGCCGGCCGGCGGCCTGGCCCAGCGAACCGCCGGCTCACGCCCCCTTCACCGGCGCCGGCCTGCGGGCCCTCATCGCCGACGCCGCCCGCCGGGCGTGGGAGCTCTGCGCCGGCTCCGAGGAGACCGGCCTCGCCCTCGACGCCCGGGCCGACCTCGCCCGGCGCGTCGTCGACGCCTCGCCGTCCCAGCGCGACCAACTCGCCGCCCACAGCGGCATCCCGGCCGTCGAGCTCGACGTCCTGGCCGCAGCCTGGCGGTGGGGAGGCGCCGCGGGGGTCCGGGCCAACGACGAGCCCCGCTGGACCCCGCCGCCCCTGGAGATGGCCAAGGCCCGCGACGCCGTGGCCGACACCGGTTTCGCCATCCGCCGCGTGCACGTGGGCGGCAACCGGGTCACCGCCGAGGGACGACTCCAGTTCCACCGGAGCCGTGACGGCAACTGGTACCCGTTCTCCAAGGCATCGGGCCGGTGGGCCCTGGCCGCGCCACCCGAGCCCGACGTCGAGGACCTCATCGTTCGTGATCTGCAGTCCTGACGGGAACCCGACCAGCTGGCCTAAGGCCTAGGGTCCGATCCATGGCCCAGATGATCGGACCCACCGACCTCCCGTTCGTGGTCATGGAGGCCCGGGAGCGTCCCATGCACGTCGGCGGGCTCCAACTGTTCACCACGCCGGCCGGCGCCGGCGCCGACTACCTGCGCGAGATCTATCAGGGAGCCATCGCCGCCGAGACCGAGCTCCATCCGCTGCTGCGCCGCCGTCCGGGCAAGAAGCCCCTCATCGGCAAGCTGCAGTGGGAGGACGATGTCAACATCGATCTCAGCTACCACGTCCGACACACCGGCCTGGCCCGACCCGGACGCGTCCGCGAGCTGCTCGAGGTGGTCGGCCGGCTCCACGGCACGCTGCTCGACCGCAACCGTCCCCTGTGGGAGGCGCATCTCATCGAGGGTCTCGACGACGGGCGCTTCGCGATCTACACCAAGGTCCACCACGCCCTCCTCGACGGTGTGTCGGCCATGAAGCTGCTGTCGGACGCGCTGTCCACCGATCCCGACGAGCGCGACATGCCCCCGCCGTGGGCAGCGCGGTCCCGGGTCCGCCGGGCCCGCGGTCCGCAGGAGGCCAACGATTCGGGCCCACACGGTCTGGAGGACCTGGTCGCCGGCATGATCAGCGGCGCCGCCGGCCTGGCCCGTATCGGCTACGACACCGCCGCGGTCAGCGGACGTCTCGCGGAGTCGATCCGCCACGGCCTGGCCGAGGAGGCGGCCGTGCTCCCCTACCAGGCGCCCACCTCCATGTTGAACGTGCCCATCACCGGCGCCCGGCGGTTCGCGGCCGAGTCGTGGTCGCTCGAACGGGTCAGGGACGCCGGACGCCGTCTCGGCGGCACCCTCAACGACGCCGTGCTCGCCATGTGCGGCGGCGCCCTGCGCATGTACCTGCACGACCTCGACGCCCTCCCCGACGCCCCACTCATCGCCATGGTCCCGGTGTCGTTGCGCACCGATGCCGACGAGGCCGGCGGGACATCGGTCGGTGTGATCCTCGCCAATCTCGGCACCCACACGGCGTCGGCCGGCGAGCGCTTCTCGTTGGTGAAGGGGTCGATGGACGCCGGCAAGGCCCGCTTCCGGGGCCTCACGCCGGTCCAGGTGATGGCGCTGTCGTCGCCGGCGTTCATCCCCATGGCCACCGGGCCGCTGTTCCGGTTCGACGGCTTCCGCAAGGCTCCGTACAACCTGACCATCTCCAACGTGCCCGGCCCGAAGGAGACCCGCTACTGGAACGGCGCCCGCATGGACGGCTCGTATCCGGTGAGCATCCCGATGGACGGCCAGGCCCTCAACATCACCCTGTCCAGCTACGACGGCTCCCTCGACTTCGGCCTCATCGGCGACCGCCACCGCGTCCCCCAGCTCCAGCGTCTCCTCGAGCACCTCGAGGACTCGCTCGTCGAACTCGAATCGGTGTGACCCCCGCTGCCGGGATGACTGCCGCTCGGGCGGCCGCCTCGGTGCGCCACAATCACGCCATGACCATCGAAGGCGCACCCGCCACCTACGACGACCTGTCCGCCGTCTACGTGAACTGCACGCTCAAGCGATCCCCGGCGACGTCGCACACCCAGTTCCTCATGGACCACTCGGCCACGATCATGGAGCGGGCGGGGGCATCGGTCACGCAGATCCGCGCCGTGGACCACGACATCGCCTTCGGCATGTCGCCCGACATGGGCGACGTCGATGCCGACGACGGCGGTGTCGACCACGACGGCTGGCCGGCCATCGAGCGCCAGATCCTCGACGCCGACATCCTCGTGCTGGGCTCGCCGATCTGGCTGGGCGAGAAGTCGTCGGTCGCAACCATGGTGATCGAGCGGCTCTACTCGTGGTCGAGCGAGACGAACGACAAGGGCCAGTACCTGTACTACGGCAAGACCGCGGCGTGCGTGGTGACGGGGAACGAGGACGGCGTGAAACATTGCGCCATGGGCATCAACTACGCCCTGGCCCACGTCGGGTTCATGATCCCGCCCCAGCCCGACTGCGGCTGGATCGGCGAGATCGGGCCGGGCCCGAGCTATGGCGACGATGTCGAGGGATCCGACATACCGAACGGCTTCGACCACGAGTTCACCATGAAGAACACGACGTTCATGACGTGGAACCTGCTCCACACGGCCCGGATGCTGCGGGATGCTGGCGGTGTACCGGCGTTCGGCAACGTGGGGTCCGACTGGTCCGACGGGAAGCGGTTCGGCTACCCCGACCCCACTCGGTGAGCGAGATCGACGTCGACCGGGTGCGGGCCGACACTCCCGGCGTCGAGCACGTCGCGCACCTCAACAACGCCGGCGCCGCCCTCCCGCCGCGGGTCGTCACCGACACCGTCGTCGCCCACCTCGAGCGGGAGGCGACCATCGGCGGGTACGAGGCCGCGGCGGAGGCTGCGGAGCGGACCGCGGCGACCTACGACTCGATCGCCCGTCTGCTCGGGGCCGAACCGCACGAGATCGCCGTCGTCGAGAACGCCACCCGGGCGTGGGACATGGCCGTCTACGGCTTCCCCTTCCGACTCGGCGACCGGGTGCTGACCGGGCGCAGCGAGTACGCCAGCAACGCCATCGCCCTCCTCCAGCTGCAGCGTCGCCACGGGATCGAGATCGTCCTGGTCGACGACGACGAGCACGGCCAGATCCACCTCGACGCCCTGGAGGCCGAGCTGGCCCGGGGTGCGGCGATGGTGGCGCTGACCCACGCCCCGACCAACGGTGGGCTCGTGAACCCCGCGGCCGAGGTCGGCGCCCGCTGCCGCGCCCACGACACCTGCTTCGTGCTCGACGCCTGCCAGTCCGCCGGCCAGCTGCCTCTCGACGTCGCCGAACTGGGCTGCGATGTGCTGTCCGCCACCGGACGCAAGTACCTCCGTGGTCCGAGGGGCACGGGATTCCTCTACGTGCGCGAGCCGTGGACCCTACGGATCGAGCCTCCGTTCCTCGACCTCCACGCCGCCGAGTGGACGGCACCCGACCGGTTCGAGATCAGGTCCGATGCCCGCCGGTTCGAGAACTGGGAGTCGAGCCACGCTGGCCGCCTCGGGCTCGGCGCCGCCGTCGATCACGCCCTCGAGGTCGGGGTCGACGCAGGGTGGCGGCGCCTGCAGGCGCTGGCCGCCCACCTGCGGGCACAGCTGGGCGGGCTCGACGGTGTCACGGTGCACGACAGGGGCGAGGTCCGCGGCGGCATCGTCACCTTCACGGTCGACGGGCACGACTCGAAGCAAGTTCAGGTCGGGCTGCACACCGCCGGCGTCAACACGTCGGTCACCACGCCGAGCCACTCCCACTTCGACGGTCGCGGGCTCCCGGCGCTGGTCCGGGCCTCGGTGCACTACTACAACACCGAGGACGAACTCGGCCGGCTGCTCGAGGTGGTGGCCTCCCTCCGTCGTCCGGTTCTGGGCCCGTGACGCGCCACTGACCATGACCGGGACGGACCCAGAACGGGTGGTCTTCGGGGGGTCAGGGGCGGAGGGCGGTGTCGAGGTCCTCGTCGATGAGGGAGTCGAATCCGTCGTGGCGTTCGATCCACCTCCGGACGTAGGGGCACAGCGGCACGACCGTGCCGCCGGCCTCCCGGATCTGGTCGAGGGCGCCGCCGACGAGGGCCGAGGCCACCCCCTTGCCCTCGTAGTGGTCGTCGACCTCGGTGTGCACCACGAGGCGCGCCGTCTTGGTCGGGTAGTAGACGATGAAGCCCGCCTGTTGCCCGTCGATCGTGGCCACGTAGCGATGCCGGTCGGTGTCGTCGGTCACGACGACGTCTTCTCTACTGTCGGTGCTCATGGCGCTGTCCCTTCCCGCCGGCCGGCGATGTCAGCGACGGTTACCCAGCAGGCCCCAGGCGGCCGGCAGCAGCACCCCGGCCGCGGCGAGCTTGAGCGTGTCGCCGATCAGGAACGGGGCCACGCCGAGCTCGACGGCCTCGGCCAGGGAGATCTGCAAGTGGAAGGCGAGCCACCCTGCGCCCATGCCGTAGATGACGGCGGTGCCGGTGAGCATGGCGGGCAGGGCGGTGAGCACGCTGCGGTCCTGGCGACGCTCGGCCAGCGCACCCAGCACGGCGGCCGCCACGACGAAACCGACGAGGTAGCCGCCGGTGGCGCCGGTCGCCGCGGTCCAACCGCCGTCGCCATCGGCGTAGAACGGGAGGCCGACGGCGCCGAGCATGACGTAGAGCAACTGGCTGGCTGCGCCGAGGCGGCTTCCCAGGGCGGTGCCGGCGAGCAGCACGGCGAAGGTCTGGCCCGTGATCGGCACCGGCGTGAACGGCAGGGCGATGGAGACCTGGGCGCTCAGCGCGGTGAGCAGCGCAGCACCCACCACGAGGAGGGCGGCCCGCTCGCGGGTGGAGACGAGGCCTGCTCGTTGGGCGAGGGTGGACGGGGCGGCAGCGGTGATGGCGCTCATGGGCCCGGACAGTAGGCAGCAATCCGGGCCGGCGAAAATCCGTCCCGTCAGAAGTTCATCATCGCGGCGTAGTTGCCGCTGTAGAACGCCTCGCGCGCCGGCGCCGGCACGCCGTCCATCGTCTCCTCGAACCGCTGGATCGGGTCCTTGGTTCCCTCCGGGTGCGGGTAGTCGGAGGAGAAGAGGAACAGGTCGTCGCCGCACTCCTCGATCATCCAACCCACCGGTTCACGGGGGAACGGCGTGAAGAAGAGGTTGCGGTGCACGTACTCCGATGCCTTCATCGCCAGGTCGCCCATCGCCGGCTCGCCCCGACCGAACGTGGCCTGGCAGAGATCGAGGCGCCGCAACCACGGCACCACCCACATGGCGCCCTGCTCGATGCAGCCCCCCATGAGACCTGGGTGATCCTCGAAGACGCCGTCGAGCACCAGGGCAGAGAGGAACTGCTCCGGCTGCTGGTGGATGGTCATGTAGTCCTTGCCGCGCAGGTTCTCGCCGCCGCCGAGGAAGTCCTTCACCGGCCGGCCGTTGTCGTGGAAGGCCGGCTTGAGCGAGCGCCCACCACCACCGATGTGGACCATGAACGGCACCCGCCGTTCCTCGAGCGTGGCCCACAGTCGGTCGTGGTCGGGGTGGGTCGGGCTGATGCCCTTGCCAGGGTGCGACGGCACCATGACCGCGCCGGCGCCGTCATCGAGGGCGTGGTCGACCAGGGCGAGCGTGTCGGCTGGTTCGAGCCAGGGCACCGACGCGACGGCGACGAGGCGGTCGTCGTCGGCGCAGAAGGCGTTCATGGCCCGGTTCAGCGCCCGGGTGCCGCCCAGGGTCAGCTCGAGGTCGTCGCCGGCGAACTGGGTGGCGGCGAAGGTGGGGAACACGAGCTGGGACTCGAAGCCGAGCAGGTCGAGTGAACGGCTCCGCTCGGCGGGGTCGAAGGCACCGAGCGCACCCCAACCCTTGGCGGTGAGCAGCTGCTCCTCGAGATCGGCCGCCGCTCCGTCGTCACCGGCCCGCTTCTCGGCGTCCTCGATGGCCTTGTCGGCCAGGGCGCCCGCACCCCCGAGGTACAGGGGCCGGATGCGGTCGCGCACCGATTCCTCGGCGTGCGTCTCCAACCAACCGGGCAACTCCATCACGTGGCTGTCGGCGTCGAGGATGCGCGTGGTGCCGGCGTAGGGCGTCTCGCGCGTGGGCGTGGCTGCGGTCATGGGTCCCCCTGTGGACAGTGTCTTGGTTACGGTATCCCAAGTTGCGATCCGACGCGCACCGAGGCATCCACGCACGCCGTGACGGGCGGGCCGTGCCGAACTCACAGGGGGACACGAGCGGGGGTGCAGCCGGCGCGTTCGTCGTCGAGGTGGGAGCGCCCGACCTACAGGAAGGCGGCGAGGGGATCGCCCTTGGACTCCTCGGCCACGTGGGCGATGTCGGCCTCGATGGTCTTGGATCCCCGAGCCATGAGCAGGCCGCCGACGACGCCGGTGGGGGCCAGCGATGCCAGGCCCCAGCGGATGTCGGTGGCCTCGGCGATCATGCCGACGATGACGCCGCCGGCGATGCCCCCCATGACGGCGACCATGAGCCCGAGGAGCGAGAACATGAGTGGTCGCAGCCGGGGCGGGCTGATGGCGGACAGCGAGGTGTAGAGGGGGGCGATTCCCACCTGGAGGAAGAAGAGACCGACCCAGGCCGCCGGGACGAACAACCACACCGACGGGAGGAACACGGCGAAGGACAGCAGCAGCGAGAACCCGGCGATGGCCACCCCGACGAGGTTCACCGCCCGGGACGGCGACCGAGCGAAGATGCGTTCGCCCACGTTGCCGCCCACCAGGGTGCCGAGCAGCTGGGCCGATGCCGTGATCATCCCGATGATCGCCCGGCCGGTGGCGTCGATGCCGTACTGGCGCTCGAGAAAGATGTTGACGAACGCCACCACACCGACGAGACCGAAGCCGAGGACACCGATCCCGATGATCTGGCGTCGGAAGGTGGGGATCGTGATCAGCCGGGTGACCGCCTCACGGAAGTTCATCCCCGATGGCGCACCGGTGACCGAGAGCGTGGCGCCAGCCAGCCCGCGCACCATCTGGTTCTCGGGCTCCTTCAGGCGCTTCGCCGCGATGAGCGCGACCACCGACGGCACGGTGAGCACCGGGAACGCCCACCGCCAGACGTCGTCGCCGTTGCCGGCCCAGAACGCGATGAGGAAGGCCAACGCCGGCCCGAGCAGAGCGCCCACAGGGTTGGCGGCACCGTGGATGGCCAGGATCCGGTTCCACCCGTTGGGCGGGTAGTAGTCGGTGAGCAGCGACTTGCCCACCGGCTCGACCCCTGACTTGCCGATTCCCACGCCGAAGCGGGCCAGGAAGAACAGGGGCAACTTGACGGCGAACGTGGTGGCGAGGCTCATGACGCTCCACGCCAGTGCCGACCACCGAAGGATCTTGCCTCGATCGACCTTGGTGCCGAGGTACCCGATGGGCACGGCGAGAAGCACCAGCGCGGTGACCTGCACGCCGACGAGTAGCCCGAAGACGGCGTCGCTCATGCCGAAGTAGCGCTGCACGTTCGGGCCGAACACGCCGAGCACTGCCCGGTCGAGCTCGTCGACGACGTTGAGCGACGTGATGATGACGAGCGGGTACCAGCCGCCGTAGGCCGCGATCTGGCGCAGCGGCGGACCGTCGCCCGGCGAGAGCAGGTCCTTCACCTTGGCCATCGACCCGCCCATTTACGGTACCGTAGCTGCCCGATTTGTCCAGTGAGAAGCCCTGCCCGGAGGGACGCGCTCAGATGGCGCGCAGGAAGCCTCGGATGGCGTCGTTGGCCGGGCCGGGATGGGTCATGTTCGCGGCGTGGGCTGCGCCCTCGATGGGCACGAGATCGCGGCAGTCGCCCAATTCGGCCCGCAGCTGTTCGGCCTTGTCCATCGGGATGGCCTGGTCCTCGGTGCCATGGATGATGATGGCCGGGCACTCGATCTCGTCCAGCCGGTCGGTGATGTCGTCCCGACCGAGCAGGGCTCCGCCCGGGTCGATGATGCGCCCGCCGTCGTCGGCCATCCACTTGGCCTTCCACTCGGTCGACAGGTCCGGATCGCCGATGATCAGGCCGGCGACGACGTCGTACACGCCCGATCGGGTGTCCTCGTCACCGTGAGCGACGGCCTCGATCATCGCCTCATACGATTCCATCACGGCCGGATCCTCCGTGCCCGACTGGGTGTCGATGAGGATCAGCGCCCGGACGCGCTCGGGATGGGCCAGCGCGGCCCGCAACGAGAGAAACCCGCCCTGGGACATGCCACCGAACACGGCCTCGTCGATCCCGAGATGGTCGAGGAGCGCCACGGCGTCGTCGGCGGAGTCCCAGTAGCTGAACGGGCCGGTGGCGTGGGTCTGGCCGAACCCCCGCTCGTCCCAGCGGATGTGGCGGAAGTCGTCGAGCGCGGCGACCTGGCCGTCGAACATGGTGTGGTCCATGAGGAAGCCATGGCTCCACAGGATCGGCGGACCGTCACCACCGGAGTCCTCGAAGAAGATGCGGACGCCGTCGTGATCGAAGAAGGCCATGGGCGGACCGTAACCGTCGTCCTGCCCCGATGGCGTCCGTCACCGACATCGCGCAGTTGGAGATCCGATCGAACAGGAGATGAACATACGCAACGATCCATTGGGTATCGACGGCAACTCGCTACCGTCGAGCCGGCGGCCGAGCCGAACAGACGGAAGCAAACCGTCAGGAGCACGACATGTTGAGGCAAGGACACCTGGAACTGGTCACGAAGATGTCCGCGGTCGCGGCCACGGCGTCCGAGCGGCTCGTCCCCCAGCCCATCCTCGGGTTGGTCGATCGCACGCTGCTGGACGTGGTCTGCGTCACCAACGGGGGGATCGCGCCCGTCGCCGACGAGCTGCGGGTCGACATCCCAGCGGTGGACGCCTGGCGCAGTCTCGGGATCCCCACCGAGTACCGGGGCAAGCTCGCCGCCATGGCGATGCTGCCCCTGGTGCCCACCCTGCCGAGGGTGCCGACCCTGTCGGGGTGTTGGGTCGCCGCGTAGCGCGCTACTCCCCGATGAAGTTCGGGGCCCGCTTGTCCAGGAATGCCTTCGGCCCCTCCCGGGCGTCCTTGGACGCCATGACGGTCATGCCGATCTCCATCTCCTTGGCAAAGGCCTCGCCCTCGGCGAGCATGCCGGCGGCCCGAATCGACTCCTTGATACCTCGCACGGCGAGCGGACCGTTCGCTGCCACCCTGTCGGCCAACTGGCGCGCCTTGTCCATGGCGGTGCCGTCGGGCACGGCGTGACCGACGAGGCCGATCTCCGCGGCCCGTGACCCGCTGATGGGGTCCCCGACCAGCAGCAGCTCACACGCGATGGCGAAGGGGATCTGGCGGGGCAGGCGGATGGTCGAGGCCGACATCGGGAACAGGCCCCGCTGCACCTCGGAGATGGCGATCTGGGCGTTCTCCCCCGCCACCCGGATGTCGAATGCCTGCAGGATCTCGGTGCCGCCGGCGTAGCAGTAGCCCTCGACGGCGGCGATGATGGGCTTGGCGGGCTGGTGTTCCTTCAGGAATCCCTTGTAGATGAGCGACAGATCCTCCTGCAGACGGGCCTCGAACTCGTTCTCGGGCTCGGCGCCCGACAGCAGCGCGCCGACCAACCGGTCGAGGTCCGCACCGGCAGAGAAGTTGCCCCCGGCTCCGGTGACGATGGCCACCCGTAGCTCGGGATCGGCGTCGAGCTCGTCCCAGAGGTCGGCGAGGCGCACGAGCATCTCCGGGTTGAACGGGTTCTTCTTCTCCGGACGGTTGAGCGTGATCTCGAGCACGTGGCCACGGCGTTCGGACAGGACGGCCGGAGCCGCCGGAGCGGTGGGGGGCTGGGTGATATCTGACACGACGTCAGATTCAATCATGCTGCCCGCACCGACGCCGAGGACGCCCCGGCAATGCCCCTGCGACGCGCAGCGACGAGACTGGGGAGAATTGTCTTCCGGGACTTCCCAACCTTCCGAGTCCCTGGTACGTCATAGTGGATGTGAACGCAGCAGCAGGGTGGGCGCTCGTGGAGCCCGACGAAGATCAGCGCACGGAGATCGAGAGCCTTCCTTCGCTTCGTCTCGTGGCCGGTGCGCCCATCGAGACCGTCCCGGACGAGACGGACACGATCGTCGACGTCGCCGGGTGGGAGCGCTACCTGGCGGCCTACGACGAGCACGCCCCCCGCCTCTACCGCATCGCCCTCCTCCTGCTCCGCGGCAACCGCCACGACGCCGACGACGCTCTCCAGGAGACCTTCCTCGGGGCGTACCGCCCGTGGCAGGACGGCAAGGTCGATGACCTCGGTCCCTACCTGCGTCGGAGCCTGACCAACCGGATCACGTCCCGCGGCCGCCACATCAGCGTGGTCGGCCGCCACGAGCGGCGCCGGCAGGGCGACGGACGGGGGGCCACCCTCGTCGACGACCAGGCCACGAACCACGTGGCGCTGCAGCGGGCACTCGACCAGCTCCCCGCCCGCCAGCGCGCTGCCGTGATCCTCCGCTACTACGAGGGCCTCTCGATCGCCGAGACCGCAGAAGCACTCGGCGTCACCGACGGGACCGTCAAGTCCCAGGTGTCCGATGCGCTCCACCGCCTGCGCCACGTCATGGAGGTCCACGCCTGATGGACGAGCACACGGGCCCCGACGACACGGGCCCCGACGACACAGGACTCGACGACACGGGACTCGACGACACGGGTTTCGCAGCGCAGCTCACCGCCGGCATGCACGCCCTCGTCGACGGCGAGCAGCCCTCCCCCGAACTGCGCCAGCGCATCCGCGACGGGCTCGCCGCCCCGGCCCCGACGTCGCGCCGGCGCTGGCTGTCGGCGGCCGCGGCTGCCTTGCTGGTGGTGGCGGGGATCGGTGCCTTCGTCGGGCTCGATGACGACAGTGGCGACACCATCGACGTCGCCACCGACCCGTCCCCAGCCGACGGCGACACCGACCGCACCGACATCGACGACGCGCCCGATGCCACCACGACCACGGCACCGTCGACCACCACCACGGCGCCCGGGCCCGAGGTCCTCGGAGAGTCCACCACCCGCGAAGAGGTCGACGGCGCCAACTCCCGACCGCCACCCGCGCCGGCCGCCGATCCTGCGCCAGACCAACCAGGCGCAACGCCGGCGCCCACCTCGCCGCCCACCACGGCCCTCGT
>JBPPNA010000247.1:0-3647 GCA_051306355.1 Acidimicrobiales bacterium
CTACGTGGTCGGACCCGACCTCGGCCGCTCCGACGGGAGTGCCAGCCTCGCCATCGTGGCGGACTTCGACTCCTGGGAGGGATACGAGGCCTACCGGGATCACCCGGACCACGTGGCGGTTGCCACCGAGAAGATCGTGCCGGTCCTGTCCGGCCGTAGCGTCGTCCAGCACGAGACCACGTGACCGGCATCGAGCTCGTCAGCGGGCCCGATCAGGTCACGCCCGAATGGCTCACCGAGGTCCTCCGGGCTGCAGGCGAGCTCGACGACGGTCGGGTCACGGCCGTCGAGGGCACCGCCGTCGGCACCGGCCAGGTCGGCGACAGCGTCCGCTTCACGATCAGCTACGACGGTGACGCGGGACCGGCCACGCTCGTCGGGAAGTTCCCGGCGGAGGATCCCACCAGCCGAGAGGCCGCCGCCGCCACCCGCACATACGAGGTCGAGACCCGCTTCTACCAACACCTCCGGGACCGGGTCGCCATCACGACGCCCCGGCCCTACGTCGCCCTCCTCGACGTCGAGGCCAACGACTTCGTCCTGCTCATGAACGACCTCGCGCCGGCCGAGCAGGGCGACCAGCTCGCCGGGTGCGACGTCGATGCGGCCGCCCTCGCCATGCGGGAGGTCGCCAAGCTCCACGCCCCCGTCTGGGGCGATGCCACGCTGGCCGAGCTCGAGTGGCTCGACCGGTCCACCGACGACGGGCAGGCGTTCTACGTCCAGCTCATGTCGACGCTGTACCCGGGCTTCCTCGAGCGCTACGGCGACAGGGTCGATGCCGAGGTCGTCGAGGCCGGCGACCGTCTGGTCGAGCGGCTCGGCGAGTACTTCGGCCGCCGGGTCGAACCCCGGACCGCAGCCCACGGTGACTACCGGCTCGACAACATCCTGTTCGCGCCGGACGGCGCATCGATGACCACGGTCGACTGGCAGACCGTCGCCCGCTCCCCCGGGGTCACCGACGTGGCGTACTTCCTCGGCACGAGCCTGCAGCCGGAGCTCCGTGCCGTCCACGAGGAGGATCTCGTCCGGGAGTACCACGACAGCCTGCGAGCCGGCGGCGTCGTCGACTACCCGCTCGACCAGGCTTGGACCGACTACCGGCGCTTCGCCTTCTCGGGCTTCCTCATGGCCGTCCTGGCATCGATGCTCGTCGGCCAGACCGATCGCGGCGACGAGATGTTCATGGCCATGGCCAACCGCTCCGGCCGCATGGCCCTCGAGCTCGACACCCTCGCCCTCATCGACACGTGACCAGCCAGCGGACCGGAACGGTCAGTGGGTGGGGAGGCCGAAGGGCGAGGGGAGGTCGGCGAGGAGCACGGTCTCGACCTCGCCGCCCGCAGCGACACCATCACCATCGGGCACGACAGCCAAGGCGTTCGAGGCTGCCATCGCGCCGAGCTGGTGGCTGCCCTGGCCGCCTGACGACCGGAGGTGCACGCGGCCGTCGTCGCCGTGCCGGGCCGTGACGCGGACGAAATGCGTCTTGCCGTCGGGACGGCGTTCCAAGGCCTGGTCGGCCACGGCGAGTGCGATCGGCCGCTCGAGATCACGATGACCCATCGCCTGGCGGAGGGCGGGCCGACCGAAGAGCTCGAAGCTCACCATCGACGAGACCGGGTTGCCCGGGAAGCCGAACACCGGGGTGCCGTCCACGAGCCCGAAGGCGAATGGCTTGGCCGGCCGGATGGCGATCTGCATCCAGCGCATGTCGCCGATGCGGTCGAGGATCACCTTCACCAGATCGATGTCGCCCATGGAGACCCCACCGGAGGTGAGGACGGCGTCGCACCCGGCGGCGCCGCGTTCGATCACGGCGGTGATCGCCTCCTCCGTGTCCGGGACGATGCCGAGGTCCACCACGTCGCAGCCCGCCTGCGCGGCAAGGGCCAGCAGGGTGCGCCGGTTCGAGTCCCGGATCTGTCCGGGCTGGAGGTCGACTGCGCCCTCGACCAGCTCGTCGCCGGTTGAGACGACCCCGACCCGCACCCGGGGGTGGGCGAGGACGGACTCGACCCCGAGACTGCAGAGGACACCGAGGTGGCCGGCCGTGAGCGTCGTCGGCGACTCGAACACCGTGCGCCCCACGGCGAGGTCGTCACCCACCGGGCGCACGTGGTTGCCCGCCGGCACCTCGATCTCCACCTGCACCCGATCGCCGTCGAGCGGTGCGGTGCGCTCCACCATGACCACGGCGTCCGCACCCGCCGGCATCGGCGCACCCGTGAAGATGCGGCTCGCCTGCCCGGGCCCCACCTCGACGGTCGGTGCGTGGCCGGCGGCGATGGTCTCGACGATGTCGAGCACCACCGGGGGGCCGACCGTGTCCACCGCACGCACGGCGAAGCCGTCCATCGCCGTGTTGGCGAACGGCGGAACTGGTTCGGACGCGGTCACGGGCTCGGCCAGTACGAGTCCGAGCGCCTCCTGCACCGGGACCGAGACCGGCTGGTTGGGCGCCACCCGATCCAGGACATGGCGACGAGCTTCTCCGAGGGGGATCACGGCCCGAAGCTATCGAGCACTCCGACCCGGCGGGCGTGCATGCTGACCCGGTGGAACTGCTCGGCGACGACACCGTGGCAGCGATCGTCGAGCAGGTCGAGCCCGGGTCCGCCGTCGTCGACACCGGGAGCTTCGCCGGCGGCCTCTCGTCCTGGATGAACGTCGTCGACATCACCCGAGCCGACGGCACGCCGCACCGACTGGTGGTCCGGCGGGGGCGGCACCCAGACGCTGAGCGGAACACGCTCCCGTTCCGGACCGAGTTCTCCCTCCTGCTGTACCTGGAGTCGCAGGGCATCCCGGTGGCGCGACCGCGGCACTTCGACGACTCGGGACGCCTCCTGCCCCAGGCCTACCTCGTGCTCGACTTCGTACCCGGCACCACCCCCTTCGTGGTCGACGATCCACTCGCGGTGGCCCGGCGGATGGCCGAGGTGATGGCCCGGTACCACGGCGTCGACATCGACGTCCCGTCCATGCCGCTACTGCCCCGCCATGTCGACCGGATGGAGGGATGGATCATCGACGGGCCGGACCGGCGTCCGAGCGACGAGACGTTGCGCGAGGACCTCGTCCGTAGCCACCTGCTCCCGCGATGGCCGCCACCGCCGTCGGAGGAGTGCCTCCTCCACGCCGACCTGTTCCCCGGCAACGTCGTCTGGCACGGCGACGACATCGCCGCCGTGATCGACTGGGAGTCGGCCGCCCTGGGGGATCCGATGGCCGACGTGGCGACGTCGAGACTGGATCTCCTGTGGATCCACGGGCCTGCGGCGTCCGAGACGTTCACCTCGGCGTACCTCGAACTGACGGGACGCTCCCTCGCCACGCTGGGCGTCTGGGAGCTCGTGGTGTCGCTGCGGCCGGCGGGCGCCGTCTCCGTGTGGGCGGCGGACATGGCCGCGTTCGGCCGAGCCGACATCACGGCCGAGACGATGCGGACCGACCAGCACGCCTTCGTGGACGACGCGCTGCGACGCCTCGGCCGGTGATGCGGGCTCGGGCTCAGTCGAGGGTGGCGACGAAGTCCTTGAGGTACTGCTTGAACGCAGGGCCGAGGTCGTCGCGCATGCAGCCGATCTCCACCGTGGCCTTGAGGTAGTCCAACGGCTTCCCGCAGTCGTACCGGCCCTCGG
>JBPPNA010000258.1:0-10944 GCA_051306355.1 Acidimicrobiales bacterium
TGAACCTGTCGCCCCAGGTGGGCAAGACCATCCTCACCCGCATCGCCGCGGACTCCAAGGTGGTGTTCACGGGCGACACCAGCCAGATCGACGCCGCCTTCCTGTCCGAGCAGACGAACGCCCTCACCGCCCTCATCAACGCGTTCGCCGGTCAGGAGTGCTTCGGCCACGTCCGAGTGCTCCGAGGCGAGCGGTCCCCGCTCGCCGAACTCGCGGCCCGGCTCCTCTGATCCGGCTGGCAGCGCCGGATCCTCTCCTCCGGCGCTGCCGACTCCACCGATTCGTCCCGTTGGTGACCGGTCACGGTGGGCCGTATGACCCTGGTGCAGGTCGAGCACTGTCGGTAGTTTTGTGGTCGAGGTACCACGCGGAGTACAGCCGGCTCCGCAGTGCCTCGCCATCAGCAGCCGCACCGGCTGCCACGCGAACCGTGGGGAGAGGGCATGGGACAAGACGAGCGACCAGCCGTCGTCACACTCGGCAACTGGTCCGGCCGCAACTGGATCGAGGACGCGCCGTGCATCGGCAAGACGCACCTCTTCTTCGCCAAGGTCGCGGAACGACCGCAGGCCCGGGCCCGGCGTGAGGCCAGGGCCTCGCAGCTCTGCTCGGCGTGCGACTCCCGGATCCAGTGCCGGGACTGGGCCCGGGAGAACCGCGAGTTCGGGTTCTGGGGGAACGAGAACGAGGAGGAGCGGACCCTCGCCGGCTACTCGGTCCCGAATCCGGTGGGCGCTCGGCGTCGGGCCGCCAGCTGACCATCGGGGCGGGTCGACCCCGCCTGGCGCAGTGATCCGACGACAGACAGCCGACGCTCCCTACGCTCTGGGTCTTGACCCCCGCCGACCCCGCTGACGATTCGGATGCGGGCCGCCCTCGGATCCCGACTCCCGAGGAGGCCGCGACCTACCGACCGGCACAGGATCTCTTCGTCGCGTTCCTCGACACGGTCTCCGAGGCCACCCTCGGTCGACCGCTGCGGCCCCGCATGAAGGTGTCGGTCGCCGGGCTGCTGCGGGGCGAGGTCGACCTGTTGAAGCTCGAGCTGCCGGCCTACGCCGTGGCCGGTCTCATCGTCGATCGCTTCATCGTCCGGGCCGAGCACCTACGCGTCGCACCGGGGATCCCGCCGACGCTCCTCGCTGGGCCCGTCGGGCTGCGAGCGGTGGTGTCCCAGGACAACGTCGACCAGTGGACGAGGCAACTGCGGCTCCCCGTCCGCCTCCAGCTCACCGAGGAGGGCGTCGTGACCACGGCCGGCATCGGGGGGATCCGTATGACCGAGATCCTGACCACCCCCGACATCTCCGGTGGGTTCCTCCGCCTCCGACCGAAGCGAGCGTCCCTGCTGGGGGTGCCCACCCCACTCGTGCGCTTCCTGCGCGGCTACCTGCCGTTGCCGCCGCTGCCGCGCGACGCCGTGCTCGAGTCGGTGATCCCGGGAGACGGCGAGATCACGCTCAGCTTCCGGATCGAGGAGTTCCGCCAGTCGCTCACACCCGACGTGCGCAAGCGTCTGCGCCAGCTGCTCGATCTGCCCCTTCCCGGCGTGGGTTGAACGCGGCGACCGGTCCCGCACGGGAGGATCCACCTCCGTGCACCATCGGCTCCCTACGCTGCGAGGAACAGGGAAGAAGGGGGTGCAGAGTGCGACACTCGCCGATCTACGGACTCGACATCGAGACCGACACCACGGTCAACGGCCTGGATCCCAACGTGTCCCGCATCGTCGCCATCGCCCTGTCGACCGGCGGCGTCGACGAGCTCTTCGAGGGACCCGAGGACGACCTCCTGCTGGCGCTCGACGAACGACTCGTCGATCTCGAGCCCGGCGTCCTCGCCACGTGGAACGGATCGGCCTTCGATCTGCCGTTCATCGCCGACCGTGCCGCCAGGTGGCGGATCCGGCTCGGACTGCAGCTCGTGGCCGACCCGCGAATCCGGCACCGCCACGATCCGCTACCCGGCCACGACCACTGCTACCGGGCAGCCTGGTTCGGCCACTCCCACCTCGATGCCTACCGGCTCTATCGCGACGACGTGGGCCCCGCGCTCCGCATCTCCTGTTCCCTCAAGTCGATCGCGCGCTTCGTCGGCCTCGCCCCGATCGAGGTCGACCGGGAACGGATCCACGACCTGTCGCGGGAGGCGCTCCATGCCTATGCCGCGTCCGATGCCCGCCTGGCACGGGTCCTGGCCGAGCGCCGCTGGGCCACCGCAGCGCGTCGGATCGACCACATCGACGCACCAGCGCTGCAACGGGCGAGCTGAACGTCACCCCGGCGCGCTGGCCGAGAGCTCCGCACGGCGCTGCGGCGACATGCTGTTCCAGTCGTAGATCGACGCCCCGATGGCTCCGGTATCCTCGACGGCTCGGCGCAGTCCCTCCAGATCGGCCGAACTGGTCTCGTCGCCGATACCACCGATGATGTGGACGACGACATCGGGCCGGGCGAGGTTGTTGCGCATCCGACGCGTCGACTCTTCCGAGTAGCGATAGGCGTCGCGGTAGCCCGAGTCCGTCGAACGCACCGTCCAGTAGGCCATCGGCAACCAGACGTCGTAGCTCGTCTCGAGCGCACGCCACGGGAAGTCGGGCCAATACGACGGGTTGATCACCTCGAGCTGCACCGGTGGCGGCACGATCGCACCGATGGCCTCGTTGGGCCGGGCCTGACGGAGCCGGCTCGAGAGGTCCACCAGCCGTCTCGACCGCTCGGCGACGTCAGGTACCCCCTCGATGTACTCGATGTCCACGGCGACCCCGTCGAAGCGGTGACCCAGGGCCTCGAACTCCGCGATGGCCAGCAGACGGTCGAGATCGGCGTCAACGTCCTCGAAGCGCGGCAGGTACCAGCCGACGATCTCGATGTCGCGCGCGTGGGCGCGGACGAGGAACTCGCCGAGCAGTGCCTCGTCGAGCAGGCGCCCGGTGGCCCGATCGTCGAGGCGGGCGGCCTGGAGGTACAGGGTGCGAACGCCCAGGTCGGCCAGTTCGTCGACCACGTCGGGCGCCACCTCGGGGTCGACGCCGTCCGCGACGTACGCGGGATCGAAATCGAAGGCATCGACCCAGGTACCGAGCCCCCCGTAGGTCGACGTCGAACGCACCGGCACGTCTGAGGAGCGCAGCAACTCGAGGGCGGCGACGGCCGGCGTCCACCGAGGACCTGACGAGGCTTCGGTCGCGGCATCGATGACGGCGCGGATGCCGAAGCCGACGAGGAACACCCCGATGCAGGCGAGCCAGAACCCTCGTGGCAACGACCGCATGGATTCGGACGCTACCGGGCGGTCGGGGTCCGCCGTCTAGAGGAGCGACAGGTCGCGACCGGGCCAGAACTGGCCGAGGTGCTGGGCGAACGCCGCCGACGACGGGCCCTCGCTCTCGAGCGCGCTCAGGACCCCGTTCAGCAGGGCGAGCACGAACTCCTCACCCTCGGCGGGAGGGCCGGAGGTCCCCCGGCGGCCGTTCGGTCCGGACAGCATGTTCGCCACCTGGTGAAAGGCGTGGATGTGGTACTCGACCTGCTCGGCCGGGATGTCCCGCTCCCAGAGGAACTTCTCGTCGGCACTGACCATGGCCTCCCACTCCGACAGGTAGGAGTCGAAGATGGCGCAGACCTCCGGGGTGGAGAAGCACTCGCCGGGGGCCAGCGCATCGAGGTCTTCCAGGATGCCTCGCGCATGGCTGATCCACGCCTCGGCGCTTCGGGCAGGAACCGGACCGACCACCACTCGCATCACGCGAGGTTACGCACACCAGGCAGGTACGCGTCCAACACGGCGGGTGGCGTGGGTCACCGTGCGAACCGCTCCCGCAACTCGAACTTGAGGACCTTGCCGGTTGGGTTTCGCGGCAGCACCTCCACGATCTCCAGCTGCTCGGGAGTCTTCTGCTTGGCCAGACCGGCATCGACGGTGAAGGCGAGGATGTCGTCGAGCGTGGGCGGGGCCGCCGGATCCTTGGCCACGACGACGGCGCACACCCGTTCACCGGTGCGGTCGTCGGGGAGCCCGACGACGGCTGCGTCCGCGATCGCCGGGTGGCTGAACAGCAGGTCTTCGACCTCCTTGGCCGAGATGTTCTCCATGTTGCGGATGATGACGTCCTTGACCCTGCCCGTGATCATCACGTTGCCATGCTGGTCGAACCGCCCGAGATCGCCGGTTCGGAAGTAGCCGTCGGCGTCGAAGGCCTCGGCATCCTTGGAGGCGTCGACGTAGCCGCGCATCACCATGGGTGCCTTGAGCCGGATCTCCCCCTCCTCGCCGGGTCCGGCGATGTCGCCGTCGATCGCGACCAGCCGGATCTCGGTGTCGAGCACGGGGCTGCCCTCGGTGTTGGCCAGCGCCTCGTCTCCAGCCCGCACCGATGCCATGGTCACGATGGGGGCCTCGGTCATCCCGTAGCCGGAGACGATGCCCACACCGCCGAGCTCCGCCTTCACCTCGTGATGCAGCTTCGGTGGCTTGGGGGCGCCGCCGCCGATGAAAGCCCGCGCCTCGGGGAACAACGGAGCCGACTCGGGATGCGCCCGCTGGTAGGCGAGGTAGGCCATGTGGAAGGGCGTGCCTGCGCCGGCCAGGGTGACGCCGTTCGCCGCCAAGAGGGGCGGTGTGGTCTGGGGGTCGAAGGCCTCGACCACGATCATCGTGCAGCCGTAGCGCATGGCGCTGAACACGTAGACGGCGCCGGCGATGTGCGTGAACGGGAAGACACACCCCACCCGGTCGTCCTCGGTGACCTCGAGCGCCTCGCACATGCCCCGAGCAGCGGCGTCGATGGTCATGTCGGTGTGCTGGGCGCCCTTGGGGTCGGCCGTGGTCCCGGACGTGTAGTAGTACCAGCGGACCGGGAGGTCGGCCGGGTCATCGGCCACCTCGGGCGGCGGGGGAAGCTGCGCCGGATCGCCTGGCGGGAGCACCTTGTCGACCACCAGGATCTCGAGGCCGGGCTGGTCCTGCGCGATGTCTCGGGCCATGGCCTCGAAGTCGAAGTCGCGCCAGCGGGGCGGAACGATCAGCAGCTTCGCGCCGGCCTGCCTCGTGATGAAGGCCACCTCGCGCTGGCGGTAGATGGGCAGGATGGGGTTCTGGATGACGTCGAGGCGGCTGAGCGCCGCCACCAGCACGAGCGACTCGAGCCAGGTGGGCAGCTGCCAGCTGACGACATCGCCGGGACGCACCCCGAGCCGGTGCAGGCCCCCGGCCGCCCGCTCGGCCTCGGACCGGTACTCGGCGAAGGTCAGGACCCGGCCGTGCTCGTCGACGGCGGCCGGCGCGTCCGGTGTGGCCTCGGCCCGACGTTCCACCAGCTCCCACAGCGTGCGTCCCTCGACCATTGCTCTCGCTCCTCGTGTGCTGTCACCCGGATCTGACACGGCGTCAGGTCCGAGCTTAGGCAGCGCGGCCGCGACGTAGGGAAGGTCAGGACCGTGCGGGTCTCAAAACGGGTCGAGGGTGTTGGCCAGCTCTTCCACGACCTCGGCCTCTGTCTGGTCGATGACCATCGCTGCGACGCGGATCACCGTGAGTAGCCCGAGCCACAGACCGAACATGGCGTCCTCGACGCCCTCCCTGGTGATGAGCGCCTCGACCGACGGCCGGATGCCGCCCGCCGTCGCCGCCGCCATCGTCATGGTGTCGGTGAGCAGTTCGATGCGCTCCTGGGGCACCGCACCATCGAGGGCCAACCGGCTCAGCAGGTCGGGTGCCACCAGCGTCTCCTCGGTCTCACGCACCATGCGGCGCAGGACCACGGCCCCGGCGTCGAGGAGGCCGTCACCGACTGTGACGGCGGTGTGCTCCATGATCGCCGCCTGCAGCACCTGCGCCGCGGCGGGACCGTCGGCTTCGATTGCCTGACGCTCGAGCGCTTCCCGGAGCTGGACGTTGAGTTCCATGTTCGGGACGTTATCGGCGTGCCACCACTCCATCCTGAGCGGTGGCCACCGCCCAGCGGAGGTCGGCCTTTCCGGCGGGCGAGCGTTGGACCCGATCGACCACGACGAGATGGCGGGGCAGCTTGAAGCCCGCCAGCTGCGAGCGACAGTGCTCGGCCAACTCGTCCAACGTCGGTTCGTGGCCCGGCGCCGGCTGGACCACCGCACACACCGCACTCCCCCAGCGCTCGTCCGGCACACCGACGACGGTGACGTCGTACACCGACGGATGCCCCTTGAGGACGGCTTCGACCTCCTCGCCGTGCACCTTCTCACCTCCCGTGTTGATCGTGGCCGAGTCGCGGCCGAGCAGCTCGATGGTGCCGTCCGCCCCGAGCCGGGCCATGTCGCCGGTGATCAGCCAGCGCTGGCCGTCGATCATGACGAACGTGCGAGCGGTCTTGTCGGGGTCGTTCAGATAGCCGAGCGGGAGACGGCCGGTGCGCGCCACACGCCCGGTCTCGGGTGAGCCCGGCTCGAGGGGGCGATCGTCGAGCCCCAGCACCACCGTGGTGTCGTCCATGGGCTGGAACTGCGCCACCCCGCGCGCGGCCCGCACGGCCTCGGCGCTGAGGCGTGCACTCCCCTGCGCTCCCGCCTCGGAGGAGCCGAAGCCATCGACCAGGACGACGTCGGGGAACGTGTCAGCGATGCGGGTCTTGAGCGTGGCCGACATCGGTGCACCCCCGTTGGAGATCGAGAAGAGTTGGCCGGCGTCCCATCGGCCCGGGTGGGCGAGCCAGGCGTCCAGCACCGGACGGCCGACGGCATCACCGATGACCGTCATCATGTTCGCCTGCTCCGACGAAACCGTCTCCCACACCAGCTCGGGATCGAGCGGTCCCCGCGGGAGCAGCGCGGTCCCCCCGGCGAAGTTCCACATCAGCGTCACCCACGAGCCGGCGGCGTGCATGAAGGGGGCGAGCAGCACGGCGCGGAACCCGTCCACCATCCGGTCGGGCATCTCGGTCGGGTCGGTCACCGGTCCCTGCAGGCGCATGGGATCACCGCCACCGAGGCAGGCGTAGAACGCGTCCTCCTGGCGCCAGACCACCCCCTTGGGAAGCCCGGTGGTGCCTCCGGTGTAGAGGATGTAGTGGTCGTCGCCGCTGTGCGCAACGTCGGGGCGATCGGCACTGGCAGCCGCGAGCGCCGCGTCGTACGCCGCACCCATCTCGATGGTGTGCTCCACCGTCGGCAGCTCCCGGAGCACGGCTCGCAGGGGTGCGGTGAAGTGGGGCTCGTGAAGGACGACCCTGGCGCCGGCGTCGCCGAGGAGGTGTTGCAGCTCGGCTTCGACGTAACGGAAGTTCACGTTGATCGGCGTGGCGCGGACCTTGTACGCGCCGATCATGGCCTCGAGGTACTCGGGGCGGTTCTCGAGGTAGAGGGCCACCCGGTCACCGGGCTGCACACCGAGCGAGAGGAGGTGGTTTGCGAAGCGGTTGGCGTTGGCCTCGAGCTGGGCGAAGCTGCGCCGTCCGACACCCGTGGAGCCGCCGTCGGGATCGCGGCCGAAGATCACGACGGCATCGCGGTCGGACTGCCCCTTCCCGTCGAGGCTGTCGACCGCCATCTCCCACAGGTCGGCGAAGGCGGCGGTACGTGGTGCTGGCATGAGTCGGATCGTAGCGACGGGAATCTGACGCTGCGTCAGGTCGACGAGGTGGAACACTGGCCGCATGGCTGGCGAGCGGGTCCAACGCCTCGTGTTCGGTGAGGTCGCGCAGCAGTACGACCGCCACCGTCCGACGTACCCGGACGAGCTCTTCACCCTCCTGCTCGATCGGGCCGATCCCGACGAGGTCCTCGACATCGGTAGCGGCACGGGGCGGGTGGCCACCGCCCTGGCCGACCGCGGCCTTGCCGGCCACGCCGTGGAACCCGATGCGTCGATGGCCGCCGTCGCCCGTGATCGCCTGCCCGACACCTGGACCGTGGAGATCAGCGACTTCGAGGACTGCGCCGCCCGCGACCAGAAGGACTGGCCGCTCATCACCTGCGGGCAGGCCTGGCACTGGATCGACGACCGACGCGGCTTCGCCCGAGCGGCGGGGCTCCTCGCCCCGGGGGCACCCCTGGCGCTGTTCTGGAACCGACCCACGTTCGTCCAGGACGAGCTCCGCCGGGAGCTCGACGAGATCTATGACCGTCTCGCCCCGGCCATGGAGAGCTCGCTGCGGGGGCGGGGAGCCGCACCGAAGGGTGAGCTGCGCGATGTCGACGTCGAGCACCCGGCGACCGGCTTCGGCGCGGTCGAGGAACACCAGCTGCATTGGCAGCGGACCTACAGGCGCGACGATTGGATCGCCCTGTTGGGGACCCATTCCGACCACCGTCTCCTCGATCCCGAGCTCCGGGACGAACTGCACCTCGCCGTGGGGGAGGCGATCGACCACCACGGTGGAGCATTCGTCCTCCCGTACCGGGTGGACGTCAGCCTGTTCGTCCGGGCTTGAGGTAGCAGGTGCGGGTCCGATCCGCCGGCGTCGTCGTCGCCGTCCGCGAGCGGTACCGTCTGGAGGACTCGATCCGGGAGCACCCACATGAGCAATGCCGCGCCGAGCCGTTCGGTCGCAGCCTCCATCGCGTCGGGCGCGGTGGGTACCACCAGCCTGACCTTCGCGGCCTGGGCGTCGCTCGGCGCCGGTGCGATCCACGCAGCCGCCATCGGCGTGCACGCCGATGCCCGCCAGACCGCCCTGCTGTTCACCGCCGTGGCCACGTTCCAGATCGGCTGGGGCGCCCTCGCCCTCGCCCGACAGAGCCGTGTCATCGCTCTCGTCGGTGCGCTCGGCAGCGTCGCCCTCGTCGGTGGATGGATCGCCACCCAGGTGCGCGGCATCGGCTTCGTCGACGGGCTCGAGGCGGCCAATCCTGCGCAGATCCCCGACACGCTCGCTGCGCTCCTCGCCGGGCTCGTGACCCTGCTGTGCGCGGCCGCCGTCAGCACCGGCCGGGACCACGCCTTCTGGCGGCCGGCCGGACGGCTCACCTCAGTGGCCGGCGTCGTGGCCGTCGTCGGGCTCACGCTCCCCGCCCTCGTCGGTGCCGCCGACCACGACCACGACCACGGCGACGGTGCAGTCGCAGCAGGCGACCATGCGCACCCGGCGGGCGACGATCACGGCGACGATCACGGCACCGGCGACGGGGAGGTCGCTGCGGGAGAGCACGACGACGACCACGACGGTCACGACAGCTCGCCGGTGCCACCCAAGGCCTATGACCCGGCGCAGCCGATCGACCTGGGCGGGGTCGACGACGTGACCCCGCAACAGCAGGCCGCAGCGGAGAACCTGATCGCCGTGACGCTCCTGCGTCTGCCCCAGTTCGCCGATCCCGCCGCAGCCGAAGCGGCCGGGTACCGCTCAATCGGCGACGGATTCACCGGTCACGAGCACTACGTCAACCAGTCCAAGATCGACGACGGCCGGATCCTCGACCCCGACCACCCCGAGTCGCTGGTCTTCGAGATGCGCGACGGCCAGAAGACGTTGGTGGCGGCCATGTACATGCTGACCAGCACCGACACGCTCGACGATGTCCCCGAGCTCGGTGGTGCGCTGACCCAGTGGCACATCCACAACGACCTGTGCTTCACCGACGATCCCGTCACCCCGCTGGTGCGTGGCCTCACCAACCCCGACGGAACCTGCAACCCCCCGCTGGTCCAGGGAACCCAGGCGCCCATGATCCACGTGTGGGTCGTGCCCCACGAGTGCGGCCCGTTCGCCGCCCTGGACGGCATCGCAGGCGGGCAGATCCCCGAGGGCGAGGAACGCCTCTGCGATCACGCCCACGGGGCCTGATCACCTCGCCGGGCATCAGCGCGCTCCGCTCGCCTTGATCAGCCCACGTGCACGCCGATCACGGTGGCCTGCACCTTGTCGATGGTGGCGTCGTTGAGGCACCCGCGGAGCCGGGCGACGCCGTGTGTGCCGATGTCCGTGTCGACCACGATCCGCACGGCTCCGTCGGCACCGTGGGCCACGGCCGGCGGGGGGAGCTGACGGCTGCGGAAGACGTCGGGGCTGGTGCAGACGGACCACAGATGATCGACGACGCGCTCGGGGTGGCGATCGGCGAGCGCGCCCCGCAGCGTGACGTCGACGACGGTCTGCACCCCGGACTGCATGACGTCGGGCCGGGTCTGGGTCAGGTCGCCGAGGCGATCGATGCCTGCGATTCCGCCCGCCACCAGCGCAAGCGCCGCCACGACCCCTGCGACAGGACCCTTCCAGTCGGAGCGTCGCCCCGCCGGCACCGGCATCCCGGATGGTCCCAGTAGACCTCCCGGGGGGAGCGCGAGGGCACGGAGCCGCAACGCCAGACGGCGCTCGAGTGCAGGAGAGACCGTGGCCCGGGCCACGCGCTCCACCAGCCACGCAGCAGCCGATGCCAACACCCCGGCCCCGAGCAGCACGGGGAGGAAGACCTGCATCGAGCCCGAACTGTCGCGGATCCAGGCGAAGCGGTCGGGGGGCGGCGGCGTGGTGGCACGCAACGCCTCCAGGGCGGGGTCCGTCGGATCGATGGCATCCGGTACCGGCGCCATGCGCGCATGGTCCCGCTGAGCGTCGTCGAGCCGAGCCTCGATCCGCCGCAGGCGTTCGAGGATCAGCACACCGACGACGATGACCTCGACCGCGAGGAAGCAGATGCCGGCGATGATGGCCCGGTTCCACTCCCACCGCACGAGGTACACCACGGCGTACCCGCCGCACAGCGCGCCGACCGCGACGGGCAACGCCACCGCGAAGCGTCTCATCGGACCACACCTTCCACGGGGCGCGGTTCCACGGCACCGGTGCTGCCGTCGATCGTGATGGCGCTTCCCACCGGGAACCGCCGGCGAGCATCATTGCAGCCCACGACGACAGGGACCCCCCGCTCCCGGGCGAGGATGGCCAGGTGGGAGAGGGGACTCCCGGTCTCGGCGACGATGCCGCCGACGGTCGCGAGGAACGGGGCGAGGGAGGGGTCGAGCGTGCCCACC
>JBPPNA010000266.1:0-6647 GCA_051306355.1 Acidimicrobiales bacterium
CTCGTCGACGGGATCGGTGGGGGTGGTCGGGCAGGTCAGTCGGGCCAGATCGGCCGAGGCGCCGTCGGATGAGAGCGTGGCGAAGCTGTCAGCGGTCAGGCCGAGGATGCCCTGGGAGGTGGCGCGAGCCGCGTTCGACGGGTCGAAGTCGCCGCCGTCGAAGTCGATCGCACCCTGGAGGTCGGCCTCTGCGTCGCAGTCCTGCTGGAGCGTGACGATGAACGCACCGCCGGCGTCGGCGGCCGTGTCCTCGCCGGCGACCCGCAGGCCCTGGACGCCCAGACCGGTGCTGTTGGCGTTCGGGGTACCGGCAGCGCTGGTGGCGAAGCCGCCACCGTCCTGCTGGGCGTCGAGCAGGTAGCCGACGGCGTCGGCGATCTCGTCAGCGTCTGTGCCTCGGCTGACGGCGCTCAGTGCCTGCAGCGCGTACGAGGTCGTGTCGGTGCCGCTGGCGCACGGGCCCGCGGGCTCGAGATCGAGGGTGAAGCCGCCGTCGTCGCACTGGCTGAGCAGGAGGAGATCGATCGCCGCGTCGGACGGAGTCTCGCCGGACTGCCGGTCGAGGACGATGATCGCCAGTGACTGCGTGATCGAGTTGGAGAAGTCGCCGAACTCGGAGTCGTCGGTGAAGCGGCCGTTGTCCTGTTGGCGGTCGTTCAGCCCGGCGATGAGATCGAGGGAGTCGTCTCCCCATGCCGTGGGGTCGAGGCCACGGACCTGGGCCAGGAGCGAGAGCTTGGCCAGGGAGCCGGCGTAGGTGTCGGGGGTGCCGATGTAGCTCGACGTTGTGTCCGATTGCTCCAGCCAGTCGACAGCCGTTCCGGCGGTGTCGTCGGCGACCCCGGCGGCGGCCAGGGCGAGGACGGCGTCGATGGTCAGGCCGTAGTCGGGGAAGACGGTGCCGTCGAACTCGCTCTCGAAACGCTCGCCGTCGACGAACTGGTCGGCCAACCAGGAGGCGGCCGCCTCGGCGGGTGTGATGTCGGCCTGGGCGCCGACGGTGGTGGTGCTCAGCGTGGCCAGCAGCATCGCTGCGGTGGCCAGGAACGCCGTGATCAGGACACGAGTGGGTCGGCGGCGGTGCACGCCGGCGACGTCGGTGGTTGCCATGGTTCCTCCTGGGGAGTTCTCGCTCCCACGTGGTCTCGGAGGGACAGAGGTGGCGAGTCTCCTGACTCCCGGATCACGGCTGCCGACCCCTTCCAGCTCTCGCCGTGGGACTCCGTCGACTCGCTCCCCGGTCACAGTGGCGGAACCGTCCCGGACTCACACCGGGTTCCTCTCCACGACTGTCCGTTCGGTTGTGGCTCCGACGGTACTCGCCGAGAGGGGTGTCAGAGCAACGGTGCGTAGTCGGTGGCGAGGCGGTCGAAGTCGAGGTCACGCAGGAAGCGGCTGAAGGCGACCTGGGCGGCGAGGGCGTTCACGTCCCGGAACACCTCGGGGAGGAACTCGGGTGGTTCGATCAGACCTTCGTCGAACAGTCCGTTGATGGTGCTCATCTGGTTGATGTCGACCTTGCCGCAGAACAGGACCGGGATGCGGTCGAGGCGGCCGGTGCGGATGGCGATGCGCATGTAGGCATAGGTGAGCACGAGGCCCTTGCCGTAGCCGAGGTCCTTGGTGAACGGCATCCCGGTGGGCGTGGATCCCCGGAAGACGCGCATGGCCAGCTGCCAGCACTCCTCCTCGTCCATCCCGTTGGAGCGGAAGTGCTCGACCACGTCGACGAAGGTGGCGCCGCCCGTGGCCAGGGCGATGGCGTCGATGCGATCGGCGATGCGTAGGAGGCGGGCCGGGTGCGAGGTGAGCGAGAGGATCTCGGTGAGGGTGGCCAGGCCCTCCTGGGTCACGTTCACCCGGGGTGGGGCCTTGCCGAGGAACGTGCACACCGGCTGGGCCAGGCCGTTGGCGCTCGTGCCCACGTGGACCCATCCCTCGTGCGATTCGAGCTGCTCGAGCTGGCGCTCGGAGAACATGGCGTCGGTGCGGAGCTTGATGTAGCTCGACCCGGCGGCGGCGTCGGCCACGATGCCGTCGTCGGTCACGACGTTGACCCTGCCCGGACCCATCGACCCGTCGAGCCGCTCCTGCAGGAGCTTGACGGCATCGTCGCCGTCGATGGACTTCTCGTCTCGGTCGTCGATCGGGAGGTCGGACACCCAGGAGAGCGCTTCGCGGAACTGGTCGGCGAGGGCGGCCACCGTGGGACCGCCGGCGTGGAACACGTCGTCGGTGGTGCCGTAGAGCTGGGCGGACAGCGGACCGAAACCGTCGGTGCCGCGCGCGTCGAGCAGGTCGAGGGTCAGGCGGTACTGCTCACAGGTCTGCTTGAGCAGCTGGGCGACGTGCGAGGTCGTGCCGAGCGAGGTGTTGATCGAGAGCTCGATCTCCAGGAAGTCGTCCCGGATGGCCTCGATGTCGAAGTCGAGCTCCCGGGAGGCGTACCAGTCGGCGTCGACGGCGGGTTGTTCCCTGCAGCCGGAGGCGAAGAAGGCGTCGCGCACCTGCTCGTCCCACTTGATGGCGTTGAGGATCCGCAGCGGACCCTGGGCCTCGACGATGGCGTCGGACAGGGTACGTACAGTCTCCTCGTACGGCGTCTCCCCGGCGATCGTCACCTTCCCAGGATGCCTTACGGCGGTGCCACCACGCCCACCGCCGACGCGTCGTGGCCGGGGAAGGCGGCGACGGCGTCGACACCGATCGTGGCGCCCGCCACCTCGGCGAGCACGTCGCGGAAGTCGGTGGTGGCCGGGACGTCACCCCGTTCGCCGAGCACTTCGGGGGCCAGGCCGCGCCAGTCGCCGTGCACGGTCGCTCCGACCAGGCCCGATCCGAGCACGAACATCACCGAGCCCCAGCCGTGGTCGGTGCCGCCCGACCCGTTCTCCTCGACCCGCCGGCCGAACTCGGTGAGCACCACGGTGCGGACGTCGTCGATGCCCCGGGCATCGAGATCGTCCTGGAAGTCGCCGAGCGCGGTGTCGAGACCGGCGAGCAGCGTTCGCATCTCGCCCGCCTCGGTGGTGCCCATCGTGTTGTGCGTGTCCCAACCACCGATGTCGACCGTGACCACCTCGGTCCCGAGGCCGGCATCACGTCCGTCGTCGAGGATGGTGGCCACGTCGGCGAACGTGCGTCGGGTCTCGTCGTCGGCTGTGGATGCCGGTAGTCCGCCGATCGCTCCGGCCACCGTCAGCGCTTGGCGCCCGACCTGGTCGGCGGTCGAGTCGCCGCCGTGGGTTCGACGCAGGATCTTCACCAACGCTGCCTCGTCGGCTCCCGACCCCAGACCGAACTGCTGGATCGAGGCCATGCCCACGGCCGGGAACCCGGCGAGGCTGCGGTCGACGTTGGCGCCCACGGTCAACGCCCGCAGCACGGCCGTGTCGCTGGCGGGGTCGTGCGGGGTGTCGAGCAGGTGGCGGGCCAGCCAGCCTCGGGTGTCGGGGAGGTACTTCTCGGCACCGATGGCGACGAGGTCCTGGGCGACGAAGTGGCTGCGGTCGCCGGCGGGATTGCCGGTGGCGACGATGGGCACCGCCGTGCCCGCCAGGAACCGTTCGTGCAGCCGGGGCATCGCCGGGTGGAGGGCGAAACGGTCATCGAGCGCCAGTCCGCCGGACATGGCGATGGTGGGTCGGGCGGCGCGCAGATCGGCGTCGTCGATCGGGGCCACGGCCGACAGGTGGTCCATGCCGCCGCGCAGGAACACGGTCACCAGCCGGCCGGTGCGGTTGGTCGGCCTGCTGGCGGCGGCGGTCCGGGCGGTGGGTCCGAGCGCCGACATCGCGGCGAATGCCGCACCACCGCCCAGGAGATGGCGCCGGGTGAGTGGATCGATCTCGAATTCCGGATGTGGCGCGGTGGTGGCCATGGTGGTGTCCGTTCCGTCGAGTGGTCAGCGGTAGCTGGCGGCGGGGGCGGTGAGGTCGGCGAAGGTGCGGTCGAAGGTGCCGGCGGCCGATGGACCCGAGCCGGCCGAGGAGTCGGGTCCGAGTACGAACCCGACAAGGTCGGCGGTGATCCGCCACCGGGTGAGGACCGAGCCGGCGTCGTGCCAGGCACCCTCCACGTCGGGGTAGCCGTTGGGGGCCGGCCACGCGAACGGGACCTGGCCCAGGTCGCGGACCGCGACGGCGATCTGGCGGGCCACCGCCCGGTCGGACACGGCGTCCATCGGGACGTCGAGGGCACGGGCACTCTGGACCAGGAACTCCCAGGGTCGTTGGAACTTCGGGGGCGCGGTGGCGAAGGACGGATGGTCGAACATCGTCCGCAGCACGGGCACGATCGCCGAGTCGTTGGCGGTCCAGGTCTCGGCCATGGCGTCGACGATGTCGGTGGGCGGATCGTCGGCGACGAAGCGCACCGCGAGCTTGCGGCTGATGTGGCGTGCGGTCGCCGGATGGACGGCGAGATGGCGCAGGAACGACTCGCCGTGGCCCTGGGGGTCGCCGGTGGTGGGCCGGGTCCAGCCCAGCATCTCGACGGGGCCGGGGTCGTGGCGAGCGGGAAAGAATCGGAAGGTCAGGGTGTTGCGGTCGATGCCCCATCCGGTGAGCAGCCGGGCCACCGACACCACGTCGTCCTCGGTGTAGCCGCCGTCGACACCGAGTGTGTGGAGCTCGAGCAGCTCGCGGCCGTAGTTCTCGTTGATCGCACCGGCGGTCGACGTGGCGTTGTCCAGGTAGGCCAACATCGCCGGGCTCTGGGCCGATGCCACGAGCAGGTCGTCGAATCGGCCGAGGGCGTACGGCCGGGTCACTTCGCGGTCGTCGACGACGGTGATCGCCACTGCCGCCTGCTCGGTGATCGGCGTGTTCAGGTGGTCGTTCCAGAACTCGACCATCCGCTCGTACAGCTGGAGCGGGCTGCCCACGTGGCGGGCGAACTGGGCCACGCCGAGCGCGCCGGTGACCAATGGGCCGATGTTGTCGGCCCGGATCTGGTCGGCCAGGTCACGGGCTCCCGTGACCAGGGGCGGGAAGGCGGCGTGGATGGCGGCGTCGACCGACGCGGTGTCGAGATCGGGGGCGAGTTGCTGGTCGAGCCATGCGGCCGCGCCCATGGCCCGGACCTCGTCGACCAAGCCGGGGCGGGGCCCGTACGTGGTGCGGCGAACGAGGTGTTCGATCGGGTCGGACGGTGGTGCCGACGGGGTGGTCACGGTGGTGCTCGGCGCGCTCGTGGGCCCGGCCGAGGGGCCGGCGTACTCGGCGGGATCGTCGGAACACGCAGCCAGGCCGAGGGCACCGGCCGCCACTGCGACCGGTGCGGACCGGAGCAGATGCCGGCGGGTGAACGACTGGGTGAACGGGGCCATGAGCATCGCCTCAGGAGTTGCCGGCGAGCGCATCGAGCACCCGGTCGGTGACGGGGTCGTCGTCGGGTCGGTCGAGCACACCGTGGCCCGCGGCATCGAGCACCACGATCCGCCATCGGGGGACGTCGGCCGACATCGCCTCGATCGCCGCGGCGTAGTCGGCCAGGGGCAGCGGACCGCTCTCGCCGGTACAGCGCCGGCGACCGATGGCGAGGAACCGGCGGAGCGCAGGATCGTCGCGGTACACGATGACGACGAAGCGGGCGTTGGGGGCCAGGCGGGCGGTGCGGGCCTCGACGTCGGCGGCCCGGGCGTCGGTGGATGGGACGGTGGCGCCCCAGATCTGCTGGGCGCCGGCCAGCAGACACTCGTTGAACGTGTCCCGGCCGGGGACGACCATCCCGTCGATCAGGACGGTGATCTCGGTGTCGGGGAATCGCTCGGCGATCGTGGAGACGTGGACGAGGGTGCCGACGCCGCCACCGTCGATGCCGGCCAGCACGATTCGTTCGGGGGCCGTGTCGCCCAGCCCGGTGCGGTCGAGACCGGCGTCGATCGCCGCCAACGTGCGCTCCACGTTCTCGGCCCCGACGAACTGCTGGGCGTCGTCGAGGCCCGGGACCACGGCATCGGTGGCCCGGCCGACGTGGAGATCGTCGGTCCACGACGGGATGAACACGGCGGGCTGGTCGCCGAGCGGGCCCCGACGAGCGAGGAAGCCGAGGTCGCCGGGGGGTTCGGGACGTTCGATGCCGCAGGTCACCGGCTCGAGGCACGGCACGCTCGGTCCGAGGACCACGACGAGGTCATCGCCACGACCGGTGCGTCGATAGACCGGTGCGGCGCGGCCGGCCCGGTCGATCACGCCGTCGATCATCCACGCGGTCCACCCGTCGTCGGCGGTGGTGAACGCCGGCGCCGGCCCGGGAGCCGGCGGGACCGAGGCGGTGTCGACGACGGTGTCGCCGGTCGGGGTGAGTGCGCCGGCGAACAGGGCCACGACCAAGCTGGCTGCGGCGATGCCCGATGCCGCGACCGCCCCGGCTCGGGTGCGGCGACGCCGGGTGGCACGACGGTGGATGTCGGTCGGGGCCGGAGCGTCGGGTACCGCGACGGCGGCGGCGAGGCGACCGATGCGCTCGAGCGGATCGGCGGGATCATCGAGACTCGGGTCGTGGTGGTCGGTCATCGGTCGTCCTCGAGGCGCCGGCGGAGGTCGGTCCGGGCTCGGCTCAGCAACGACGACACCGTGCCGGGCTTGGTGCCGAGGAGGTCGGCGATCTCGGGCTCGGTGAGGCCGGCCACGTAGCGCAGGGCG
>JBPPNA010000302.1:0-10012 GCA_051306355.1 Acidimicrobiales bacterium
GCCGTGCGTCGCGCCCAGGTCTACGCCCGAGGCGGACTGCATCCACTACCGAGCGGGCAGCTGCTGGGCGTGCCGACCGATCTCGCCGAGCTCGAGGCATCCGGGCTGGTCTCCGACGCCGGTCTCGCGCAGGCTCGTGGCGATCTGGACGGGAGCGGGACTGCTCCGGCCTGCGACGTGTCCGTCGGCGCGCTCGTGCGGGACCGGCTGGGCGACGAGATCTGCGACCACCTCGTCGAACCGCTGCTCGGCGGCATCAACGCCGGCGAGGCCGACGGCCTGTCCACCGCGGCGTCAGCCCCGCAGATCTGGGCCTGTGCCATCCAGGGTGGATCGCTGATCGAGGCGGCAGCGCGCGTGCGGGCTTCGGGCGACGCCGACGCACCGGTGTTCGCCGCTCCGGCCGGCGGCATGGCCCTGATCCCCCGACGGCTGGCCGAACGCCTGCGGGCCGACATCCGCACCGCCACCGCGGCCCGTTCCCTGGAGGTCGGCACGGGGTCCGTCACGATCGAAGGCGAGCGCTTCGATGCCGCCGTGGTCGCCGTGCCGGCCGACGCAGCGAGCGACGTGCTGGCCGGTCCCGTTCCGGAGGCGGCGCGGCTCCTGGCCGGCATCGACTTCGCATCTGTCGCAATGGTGACCGTGGTGGTCGACGCGGCAACCGTCGACCACCCACTCGACGGCAGCGGCTTCGTCGTCGCCCGCACCGCAGGCCTCGACATCACCGCCTGTTCGTGGGGGTCGTCGAAGTGGGCCCACTGGGATGACGGCCGTCACGCCGTGTTCCGGGTCTCGCTCGGTCACGACGCCGACCCCACCGACTGGTGCGGTCTCGACGACGCCACCCTCGTCGGGATCGTGCAGCGCGACCTGCAGGCGGCCATGGGCACCGCCGTCGAACCCGTCGGCGTGCGGGTCGGACGGTGGGCCCGGTCGTTCCCCCAGTACCGCCCCGGTCACCTCGACGTCGTGGCCGACATCACGAGCGCCGTGGCCGGCGCCGGTCGCCTCGCCATCGCCGGTGCCTCGCTCGGCGGGATCGGGATCCCGGCCTGCATCCGCCAGGGTCGAGCCGCCGCTCGACAACTCCTGGGCTGACGCACGAACCGACATCCTCACCAGGACTCCATCGGTCGGCCGGCCTGGCACCGCCATGCCGGGCGAGCTCGGCAACGTCGTCGTCGCCGGTCACCGCACCACCTACTCCAAACCCTTCTGGGCGCTGAACGAGCTGAACCCCGACGACGAGCTGATCTTCACCATCGGCGGCGAGCGCACCGTCTACGAGCTCGAACGCATCGAGATCGTCGGTCCCGAGGACATCCACATCGTGGACCAGACCCACGAGCACCGGGCCACGCTCTTCGCCTGCCACCCGCGCGGCTCGGTCCGCCAGCGAATCGTCGGCCACTTCCGGCTCCAGCCCGCGACCGTCACCTACGAGTTCTTCGACACCCTCGGTCCCGCCGGCCCTGCCTGAACCTCGGCGGATGCCAGAATCGCCGCCGCCCATGCGTCGACCCCCCGCGCCCCTCCTCGCCGTCGCCGGCGGTCTGTGCCTGGCCGCCGCCACCCCGCCGTGGGGGTTCTGGCCGTTCGCCTTCGTCGGCATCGTCCTGGTTGTCCACGTCCTCGACGGCGCCGCCGGCATCGTGCGCCTGGGCCGGTCGTGGATCGTGTGGGCGTCGCTGCTGTTCCCGACCCTGTTGTGGATGCAGGACCTGACCGCCCCCGGCTACGTCATCGCCTGCATCGCTTACGCCGGCTTCCTCGCCACCGGGACGATGCTGGCGCCGCGCGGACCGGGCCTGTACCTCGCACTTCCGGGCGGGGTCATCCTGGCCGAGTGGTTGCGGTGGCGCTGGCCCTTCGGAGGCGTCCCTCTCTCCAATCTCGCCATCGGCCAGGTCGCCGGACCGCTGGCCCCCATCCTCCGTCTCGGCGGTGCACTGTTCGTGGTCGGGATCACCGTCCTCGTCGGTTGCGCCCTGGCCGCAGCGCTCAGGCGACAGACGGTGATCGCCCTGGCGCTCGGCGGGTTCTCGGTGCTGACGCTGCTGGTGGCCGTCGCAGCCCCGGACGGGGAACCCACGGGCGAGTTCCTCGACGTCGCCCTCGTGCAGGGGGGCGGCCCCCAGGGCACCCGAGCCTCCACCACGGAGCCGGGCATCGTCCTCGAGCGACATCTGGCGGCATCGGAGCAGCTCGAGGGTGACGTCGACCTGATCCTGTGGCCCGAGGACGTCGTCGACGTCGACACGCTGGTCGGGAGCCCCGAGGAGGCGCAACTCCAGGAGCTGGCCCGGCGCGAGGGCACCACGTTCATCGCCGGCGTCATCGAGGACGAGGGTGACGACGCCTTCCGGAACTGGGCGGTGGTCTACGACCCAGAGGGGAACGAGATCGACCGCTACGAGAAGGTGGAGCGGGTGCCCTTCGGGGAGTGGGTGCCGTTCCGGGGCATGCTCGAGTCCCTTGCCGGCGATGCCATCCCGGCCCGGGATGCGGTGATCGGCGACGGTCCCGCCGTGGTCGACACCCCGGTGGGGCGGCTCGGTGTCTCGATCTCCTGGGAGATCTTCTTCGGCGAGCGCGCCCGCGACGCCGCCAACCACGGAGGCGAGGTGATCATCAACCCCACGAACGGGGCGTCGTTCCAGGGCACGCAGGTCCAGACCCAGCAGGTGGCCAGCTCACGGATGCGGGCCATCGAGAACGGCCGCTGGGTCGCCCAGATCGCCCCGACCGGCTTCACGGCCGTGGTGAGCCCCGACGGTGAGGTACTCCAACGAACGGCGGTGTCCGAGCGGCGGATCCTCACCGACACCATCGAGCTGCGCACCGGTCGCACCATCTACACCCGGGTGGGCGACTACCTGGCCCTCGCCTTCGCCGCCGCCTGCCTGGTGGCGGGATGGCTCCTGGAACGCCGGCTTCAGACCACCGAGTACTCGAGCGTGGCGTCGGGCAACTCCTCCGGAACGGGGATCTCTGGCCTATCGGTCACGACGACTCCTGGGGGTAGTAGCGGCGACGCGCCCACAGGGCGACGTATACGAGGCCGACGAGGACAGGGACTTCGATGAGCGGGCCGACGACGCCGGCGAGGGCTTGCCCGGAGGTCACGCCGAACACGCCGATCGCCACGGCGATGGCGAGCTCGAAGTTGTTGCCCGCCGCGGTGAAGGCGACAGTGGTGTTGCGGTCGTACGGGAGACCGAGCTTGAAGCCGATGGCGAACGACGACCCCCACATGATGGCGAAGTAGACGAGCAGCGGCAGGGCGATGCGGGCCACGTCGACGGGCTCGGACGTGATGGCGTCGCCCTGGAGCGCGAACAGCACCACGATGGTGAACAACAGGCCGTAGAGGGCGACGGGACCGATGCGGGGCAGGAAGGTGCGCTCGTACCATTTGGTGCCCTTGTGCTTCTCGCCCACGAGGCGGGTGAGGAACCCGGCGAGCAGCGGGATGCCGAGGAAGATGAGCACCGACTTGGCGATCTCCCAGATGGAGACGTCGATGGCCTCCTGCTCGAAGCCCAGCCAGCTGGGGAGCAGCTCGAGGTAGAAGTAGCCGAGCAGCGAGTAGGCGGCGATCTGGAAGACCGAGTTGACCGCCACCAGGAATGCGGCAGCCTCTCGGTTGCCGCAGGCCAGGTCGTTCCAGATGAGCACCATGGCGATGCAGCGGGCGAGGCCGACGATGATCAGCCCGGTGCGGTACTCGGGCAGGTCGGGGAGCAGGAGCCAGGCCAGGGCGAACATGAGCGCAGGGCCGATGACCCAGTTGAGGACCAGCGACAGGACGACCATGCGGCGGTCGGCGGTGACCTCGCCAAGGTTCGAGTACCGGACCTTGGCCAGCACCGGGTACATCATCAGCAGGAGGCCGACGGCGATCGGCAACGAGACGGTGTCGATCTTGATCCGGTCGAGCGTCTCGTCGAGGCCGGGGAACACCTTCCCCAGCCCGATGCCCACGACCATTGCGGCGCCGATCCACAGGGGGAGGAACCGATCGAGCGTCGAGAGCTTCTCGAGGACCGGTGCGTCCTCCGGCTGGGGTTCGGTGACGACGGTCATTCGCACGCTCTCCGCTGCTCGCCGGGCGCCGGGCAGCACGATGTGATGGCTGCGACGCGCTCGCCCAGATCCTGGAGAGCGCCGCGGCGGAGCCGGTAGTAGGTCCACTGGCGGTGCTTGTCGGACTCGACCAGGCCGGCCTCGCGCAGCACCCGCAGGTGGTGGGAGACCAGCGGCTGGGCGATGTCGAGCTCCTCCGCCAGGTGGCACACGCACAGCTCCTCACACGACAGCAGCTCCACGATCCGCCACCGGCGGGGTTCTGCCAGAGCCTTCAGCAGTGCAGAGACGTCCGGCGCTTCCGGCTCGACCTTCGTATCAACAGCCATGCACATACATTACGGCTGATGTCACCGCGGATGGCGACCGCACCTGTCGCCGCCCGGCGATCACACCTCGATGATCACCGTCACCGGTCCCTCGTTCACCAGCGCCACCTGCATCTCGTTCCGGAACCGACCGGTCGCCACGGCCAGACCCAGCCCGCCCAGCTCGGCGGCCACCTGCTCGATGAGCGGTTCGGCGTGCTCGGGACGGGCGGCGGCGAGCCACGAGGGGCGGTTGCCCTTGCTGGTCTCGCCGTACAGCGTGAACTGGCTGACGACCAGCACGCCGGCACCCACATCGAGCACCGAGCGGTTCATGACCCCGTCCTCGTCGTCGAGCACCCGGAGCCTGGCCAGCTTCGAGGCCAGCTTCGAGGCCTGCGCCGGGCCGTCGTCGTGGGTGACCCCCACCAGGGCGAGGAGACCGGCGCCGATCGACCCGACCACCTCGCCACGGACGGTGACGGACGCTTCGGACACCCGTTGGACCAGTGCACGCACGTGGGGCAACGTAGACCGATCATGACCCGCACCGACACGGACCCTCGATGACCGAGACGCTCGACGCCGGCGACGCCGAACTGACCATCGATCACGAAGCGGGCGGACGGATCTCCTCGTTCCGCATCGGAGGCCACGAGTTGCTCGTCGGACGAACGCCGCCCGACGGGATCGGCCGCAACGAGACGGATTGGGGCTGCTTCCCGATGGTCCCGTGGGCGGGTCGCATCCGTCATGGCCACTTCGAACACGTTGGCCGCGCCATCGACGTGCCTCGCAACCTGCCGCCCCACGCCATCCACGGCACCACCCACCGCCAGCCGTGGACACGGACCGGTCCCGGCACCCTCGAGACGGACCTCGGCACCGACTGGCCCTGGCCAGGATGGGCGCGCCAGGCGGTGGAGTTGAGCGCCGATCGGCTGTCCATGACCATCGAGGTCGGTGCCGATCCCGCGGCGCCCGACGCGATGCCGGTGAGCGCCGGTTGGCATCCCTGGTTCCGGCGCGACGTGGCCGGCGCGACGCTCGACGTCACCGTGCCGGCCGAGCGGATGTGGCGTCGTGACGCCGAAGGCATCCCCGACGGCGACCTGATCGAACCGACGCCGGGGCCGTGGGACGACTGCTTCACCGCCCTCGTCGGGCCGGCCGAGCTGCACTGGCCGGGACTGTTCCGTCTCTACGTGGAGTCCGACTGCGAGCACGTCGTCGTCTACGACGAACAGGTCGAGGCGGTGTGCGTGGAGCCCCAGTCGGCGCCTCCCGACGCGCACAACTCCGGCGAGGATCTCGTCCTCGTCGATCCGGGCGACACGTGGTCGATCACCGCCACGTGGCTGTGGGCCATGGACTGATCGCTCGAACCGCCCGTGAGCTGAGGGGGCGACGGACGGCCCACTTGACCGTCCGGTCAACGACCGACGACGATTGTCCGCTATGCGCGCTGCCCCGAGCCAGGGAATCCCTGGTGAACAGCCCCTTCGGATCGCCCTGCTGGCCTACCGGGGCAAGCCCCACGTGGGGGGCCAAGGCGTGTACGTGCGCCAGTTGGCCAAGGCACTCGTCGAGCTCGGCCATCACGTCGAGGTGCTCGGCGGCCAGCCCTACCCCGAGCTGCCCGACGAGGTCCCCCTCGTCGAGCTGCCGAGCTTGGACATCTACAACGATCACTTCCCTGCCCGCATGCCTGGTCTGTGGGAGCTGAAGAACTGGAAGGACTGGATCGAGGTCACCTCGTTCTCGGCCGGTCAGTTCCCCGAGCCCCTCGCCTTCTCGATGCGGGCCTGGGATCACCTGCGCCATCGCAAGGACGATTTCGACATCGTCCACGACAACCAGACGCTCGGCTACGGGCTGCTGCTGATCGAGCGCATGGGACTCCCGGTGCTGGCCACGATCCACCACCCCATCACCGTCGACCGCCGGCTCGAGATGAGCCACGCCCCCAACCGGTGGAAGCGGTTGAGTCTCGGTCGCTGGTACGGGTTCACGAAGATGCAGACCCGGGTGGCCAAACGACTGCGACGCGTCGTCACCGTGTCGACGAACTCGTTCAACGACATCGTCACCGATCACGAGGTCTCCCCGGAGAACATGGCCATCGTGCCGGTGGGCGTCGACCCTGACGTGTTCACGCCGCTCCCTGGCATCGAGAGGATCCCGGGACGGCTCGTGACGACGGCGAGTGCCGACGTGACCATGAAAGGCCTGAAGTACCTCCTCGAGGCCCTGGCCAAGCTCCGGACCGAGCGCGACGACCTCCACCTCGTGGTGATCGGCAGGGAGAAGCCCGGCGGCCACTCGAGCAAGGCGATCGACGCCCTCGGCCTGCGCGACCACGTCGAGTTCGTCACCGGCGTCCCCGAGCGCCGCATCATCGAGCTCTACTCCGAGGCCGAACTGGCCGTGGTGCCCTCGCTCTATGAGGGTTTCTCCCTGCCCGCCATCGAGGCCATGGCCTGTGCGTGCCCGCTCGTGGCCACCACCGGCGGCGCCATCCCCGAGGTGGTCGGTGCCGACGACGAGACGGCCATGCTCGTCGCCCCTGGGGACAGCGAAGCCCTCGCCGCCCGGATCCGTGATGCCCTGGCCGATCCGGCGGCTTCACAGGCGATCGGACGAGCGGGCCGGGACCGGGTCGTCGAGAACTGGAGCTGGCGCCACACCGCAGAGCGCACCGTCGAGCAGTACCGCATCCTCCTCGCCGCCGGTCCGAGCGAGAGCGACCGGTAGATGCTCACCGTCGACTACGAACGTCTCGGGCTGCAGGCCGGTGAGCTGGCGCTCGACCTCGGCTGCGGCGCCGGACGGCACGTCTTCCAGTCGCTCCGCAACGGGGCACGCGTCGTGGCCTTCGACTACGACGAGACCGAACTGCACCAGGTGGCTGCCCTGTCCGCAGCGATGGACGAGGCCGGGGAGGTGGGCCCCGGTGGCCGCGCCGCAGCGTGTCGCGGTGACGCCGTGCACCTGCCGTTCCCCGACGACACCTTCGATCGCATCATCGCCGCGGAGGTCCTCGAGCACGTCCCCGACGACCGGGGTGCGTTGGGCGAGCTGCGTCGGGTCCTCAAGCCCGGCGGCGTCATCGCGGTGACCGTGCCCGCCTGGCTCGCCGAGCAGGTGTGCTGGAAGCTGTCGGACGAGTACCACGCCCCCTTCGTGGAGGGTGGTCACGTCCGCATCTACTCCGGGCGCGAGCTGCGCCGGAATCTCCGGGACGCCGGGCTCGACCCGGGTGGCTCCCACCACGCCCACGCCCTGCACTCCCCGTACTGGTGGTTGCGCTGCGCCATCGACCCCCAGGGGTCGGACGACCATCCACTGGTGAAGGCGTACCACCGCCTGCTGGTGTGGGACATCACCGACCGTCCGCTCGTGACCCGCCTGGCCGAGGCCCTCCTCAACCCCGTGATCGGCAAGAGCCTGGTGGTCTACGCCTCGAAGGCGGCGCAGGGGGCGGGGACCCAGCACGCACGGACGAGAGTGGGCTCCGCCGCATGATTCCCACCGTCGAGGGGATGCTGTCGAGCGCCGAGGTCACGGCCACCGCCGGGGTCATCGCCGACTGGCAGCAGTCCTCCGGGATGATCCCGTGGTTCCCGGGCGGCCACGCCGATGTCTGGAATCACGTCGAGGCTGCCATGGCCCTCGACATCGGCGGTCTGCGCATCGAAGCCGAACGGGCCTACGACTGGCTGATGGCACTGCAACGCCCCGATGGCGCGTGGCACCAGTACTACGTCCCGACTGCTGACGGCGAGACGAGGGTCGAGCAGGACAAGCTCGACGCCAACGTGTGCGCCTACGTGGCCTGCGGCGTCTACCACCACTACCTGCGACACAAGGACACCGGCTTCATCGAGACGCTGTGGCCCACGGTCGAGGCGGCCATCGACTTCGTGCTCGACCTACAGACACCTCGCGGCGAGATCCTCTGGGCCCGGCACGCCGACGGCACGCCGTGGTCCTTCGCCCTCCTCACCGGCTCGTCCAGCATCAGTCATTCGCTGCGATGCGCCCTGGCCATCGCCGCCGAGCTCGGCCACGAGCGTCCCGACTGGGAGAGCTCCGCCGCTGCCCTCGCCCACGTCGTGGCCAACGTGCCGGACGCGTTCGCGCCCAAGCACCGCTGGGCAATGGACTGGTACTACCCGGTCCTCAGCGGTGCGGTCGGCGGCGAGATCGGACGACGCCACCTCGAGGACCGCTACGCGACCTTCGCCGCCGAGGACAAGGGCATCCGTTGTGTGTCCGATCGCCCGTGGATCACCACGGCAGAGACGTGCGAGTGTGCCATCGCCTACCTCGCAGTCGGCATGAGGGATCGCGCCCTGGAGCTGTTCGGGCACGCCCAGGCCCAACGTCTGGACAACGGCCACTACTGGACCGGCATCGTGTACCCCCAGGAGGTGCACTTCCCGGCGGAGGAGACCTCGACCTACTCCGCCGCCGCCGTCCTGCTCGCTGCCGAGGCGCTGGACCATGCCTCACCGGCGTCGGCGCTGTTCGTGGACCACGACAGCGTCCTGCCCGCCTTGCCTCCGCACGTACCCGAGCGCGGGTAGACGGGGCGGGCGGGGATCACGCGGTATCGCCCGCCCGGCGCAGACGCAGGACCAGCTCGGCGAGATCGGCGTCGCCCTCCTTGCGCTGGTCGACCGAGCCGGGACCACGATCCAGGAGCCTGCGGACCCCCTCGTGGCAGCGGGCACGGTCACCGGCCTCGACGAGACCGTCTTCGCACGTCTCGAGCAGACGCGCCACGACGTCCGCGGCCGGGCGCAACGTCCGGTCGACCGGGTCGATGAGGTCACCCCTGAGCCCGAACCGTGCCGCCTGCCAGATGCCGGCGTCGAGCAGGTCACGGGAGTGCTGGCGCCACGACATGTTCTCGGAGAAGGCGCAGACCCACACCAGCGCCCGTGTCAGTCCGGTGATGGTGACGGTGTCCTCGACGAGCAGGGGCACATCGCACACCCGGAACTCGAGGGTCGGGTGGGCGAAGGACGGTCGCAGATACCAGTAGAGGTCCTTCGGATCGCGGATCACGTCGGCTCGCCGCAGGTCCTCGAGCACGCCTTCGTACTCGTCCCGGTCGTGGAAGCTCGGCGGGAACCCTGCCGTGGGCCAGCGCTGCCAGACCTCGGAGCGGTAGCTCTCGTAGCCGGTGTCCTGCCCCTGCCGAACGGAGAGTTGACCGACAGCGCCAGCAGTACCGGGAGCCAGGGCCGAACCCGGTTCATGACCGGGATCTCGAGGGCTCGGGACGGCAAGCCGACATGCACGTGGCAGCCGCAGATGACGTGCTCGCGAGCGATCAGCCGGTAGCGGTCCACCATCTCGGCGTAGCGGGTCACCCCTTTGTCGATGGCCTGGTCCTGCCAGACCGAGAACGGGTGGGTTCCGGTGGGCAGGAGGGCGGCACCCACGTCGGCGGCCCGGGCCGAGGCCCGCTGTCTGAGGTCGCAGAGCTCCTCCTGGGCCTGGTCGAGGTCGTGGCACACGGTGGTGTCGGTCTCGAGCTGGCACAGGTTCAGCTCGCCCATGAGTCGCAGATCACCCCGCCCGCCGCAACCTTCGAGGATCTCGGC
>JBPPNA010000309.1:0-3207 GCA_051306355.1 Acidimicrobiales bacterium
AGGGTGGTGGCGGCGGTGGGGGTGAACCGCCGGGTGGTTCGAAGTCGCTCACGTGGTTCCTCCGCCTGGGTCGTTCGTGTCGTCTCGAGGTGGCGTCCGAACGCCACGGCGCGATCGTACGGCGCGTCGGTAGCCGGGCTGGGTGACGCTGTGCAACGGGTCGGAGCCCGCAGTCGCCGGCCGTATGCTCGCCGCGGTGCCGGGAACCATCGAACATCTGGCCGCACTCGACATCGCCGGCCACGAGCCCTCCGTGTCGGGCGGGGCGGATCACCCCATGCGGGTCATGACCCGTCGCGCCGCGGGACTGGCCGAACCACCGTGGGACGCCGCGGCACGTTCCGAGGTCGGGGCCCTCTTCGACCAGCTGGCCCCGGAGTGGCACACCCGCTCCTCGCCGGAGCGCACCGAGGTGGTGATCGATGCCCTCGACCGCGGAGGGGTCGGCACGGGAGCCACCGCGCTGGAGGTCGGGAGCGGCATCGGCGCCTACTCCGGGCTGCTGGCGGCGCGCTTTGACCGGGTCCTCGCCGTCGACCTTTCGATCGAGATGCTCCGCCTGGCCACCGACGAACCCGGGCTGCGGATCCTGGCCGACGGCAGCGGGCTCCCCGTGAGCGATGGCGCCGTCGACGCGGTGGTGCTCATCAACATGCTGTTGTTCCCCGCCGAGGTCGATCGGGTGTTGGCACCCGGCGGCTGCGTGGTGTGGGTCAACTCGAGCGGCGAGTCGACACCGATCCACCTCCAGCCCGACGAGGTCGTCGCCGCCCTGCCCGGGACGTGGACCGGTGTCGCCGGCCGCGCCGGCGTCGGGCTCTGGACGGTTCTTCGCCGCTCCCGGTAGAGTAGTTGCACGCACAACGAAACGAGGAGTTCCGATGCCGAGCACCGCGGCCACCACCATCGAGGTCCGTCCCGCACACAGTCGATTCCACACCGAGTTCCAGTGGCTCGACAGCCGGCACAGCTTCAGCTTCGGCGGTCACCACGACCCCGCCAACGTGGGCCACGGCCTGCTCATCGTCGCCAACGACGACCGGGTGGCGCCCGGTGGTGGGTTCGGTTCCCACCCCCACCGCGACATGGAGATCGTCACGTGGGTCCTCTCCGGTGAGCTCGAGCACGGCGACTCCGAGGGCAACGAGGACGTCATCTACCCCGGCCTCGCCCAACGGATGTCGGCCGGGTCGGGCATCATGCACTCGGAGATGAACCACTCCCAGACCGAGCCGGTCCACTTCGTGCAGATGTGGGTCCCGCCCCACGAGCGCGGGCTCGCTCCGGGGTACGAGCAGCGCGATGTGAACGACCGCCTCGCCGCCGGCGGCCTCGTGCCCGTGGCATCCGGTCGGGGCCACGAGGGCGCGGTGCACATCAACCAGCGCGGCGCGGTCATGTGGGTGACCCGCCTGGCTTCGGGCGAGACGGCCCAACTCCCCGACGCGCCCTTCGTCCACGTGTTCGTCCCCCTGGGATCGGTCATGCTGGACGGCACTGCCCTGGCCGCCGGCGACGCCGCTCGCCTCACCGATGCGGGCACCCCGTGGCTCACGGCCACCGAACCGAGCGAGGTCATCGTGTGGGAGTCCGATCAGGCGGTCCGCCGATGAGCATGCGCCACGGCGACGACGTCGACCGCACCGAGGAATGGGACCGGCTCCGGTCCGAGCACCTGCATCCCCGTTCCGAACGGCCGCCGTCGTCGGCCCGGGGCGTGCACCACGTGGCGCTGCTGTGCACCGATGTGCAGCGCACCATCGACTTCTACCAAGGGCTCCTGGAGTTCCCCCTCACGGAGTTGTTCGAGAACCGTGACTACCAGGGATCCACCCACTTCTTCTTCGACATCGGCCTCGGCAACTTCCTGGCCTTCTTCGACTTCCCCCGTCTCGGCCTCGAGGACTACGCCGAGGTGCTCGGTGGGCTCCACCACCTGGCCATCTCCGTCGCACCCGAGCGGTGGGATCACCTCAAGGGCAAGCTCGACGCGGCCGGGATCCAGTACCACCGGGATCTCACCTCGCTGTACTTCCCCGGCCCCGACGGGGAACGCATCGAGCTCATCGCTGACCCGCTGGGCGAGATGTACGGCGACTCCGTCGGGTAGCGGGGGCGCGGACGCTCGCGCCGCAGCACGTCCTACCGTCGGTCGAATGCCCCCCATGACCGCGCTCGACATCGTCCCCGCCGTCGCCGACCTCCCCGGCGACGGGTGGGTCACCATCGGCGACGACCTCGGGGGAGCGTCGACGGGAGCCAGCGCATCGGACCTGCTCGACTGCGTGGGGCCCGACTTCCCCGAAGGCGAGGTCGTCGACACGGCGGCGTCGGCCCACTACATCCGCCTGCCACGCGCCCTGGTCCACGGACTCGGCGTGTCGTTCACCGATTCCGATGCGGCCCTGACGGCCGAGGCGATCCTCGTCCGCCCCGAGTTCGCCCAGTGCCTCGGTCGATCGGTGGCTGCGGACCTCGACGCCCAACCGATCGACGCCGAGCTCCTGGCGATCGACGTGACCGCAACGCCCGCCGGCCACCAGGTGCGATTCACCGGGGGCGACGAGCACGGCGTCCGCCCCGTCCATCTCGACATCGTCGTGGTCCGGGTCGGAGCGGTCGTCGGGCTGTTGTGGTTCGGTGACACACCCGAACCGTTCGAGCCCGAGGAACGCGATCACGTGGTGGGCCGGGTCGTGTCCCGGGCGACCCGGGACTGACTACTCGGCGGCGACGACCTCGACGGTGCGCTCCGCAGACGCTCCCGAACGATACGGATCGACGTTGTCGCAGCCTGCCGCCGGGTCCACGCTGGCGTAGATCTCGAACGTCCCGGGTTGGTCGAGGGTGACGCGGTGCTGGTTCGTGGCCTGGCCGGTCGACGGCGCCGGCGGGGACCACGGGCCGTACCGGGCCGGGCAGTCCTGCCGGACGGTGGTGCACCCGCCGCCGACCTGGGGGCCGCCGCCGGTGTGAGCGAGCGTGTAGCAGGCGAAGTCGACCCGGCCGTCGGGGTCCGAGATCGTCATGAGGACATCGAACGGCACGCCGGCGACGATGCGGTCAGGCACCTGGAGGGTCAGCGTGGCCGGCCGATCAGTGGGCTGGGGTTCCCACCGGAAGGACCCGCACGCCGGGTTGGTGGAGTCCCGGCACACGAGGGCCGTGGTGGGCGGCGAGGTGGGCGCCGGCGTTGCGCCTGGTTGG
>JBPPNA010000320.1:0-2411 GCA_051306355.1 Acidimicrobiales bacterium
CCGAGCCTGGCCGCCATCACGCCACTCTCGGTCTACGGCGACTCGGGCACGGGTGTCCTGCGGCCCGGCGGCCTGCTCAACACCGGCTTCGCCGTGTCGTGGGTCGACCAGGTGCTGTCGAACGCCCAGCCGTCCGGGGCCTCCTGGGTGCGGGAAGTGATCGACGGAGGCGACGAGACCTGCGCCGACAACCAGCGACTCCGCCACCAGAACGTGGACGTCATCGCAAAGGCCTTCGACAACCCCTTCTACACCGAGGAGGTGGCGGCACCGCTCGACATCCGCCGCTTCGCCGGCGACATCGACGTCCCGGTCTTCCTGGCCTCGGCGTGGCAGGACGAGCAGACCGGTCCGTCCTTCGCCGACCTGCTCGACGACTTCGACTCCTCCCCCGTGACCCGCTTCACCCTGTACAACGGGCTCCACGCCGACGGGTTCGCACCCCAGGTCCTGGCGGAGTGGAAGGCGTTCCTGGATCTCTACGTCGCCGAGGAGGTCCCGACCATCTCGGCTGTCGTCCGTGGGGTTGCACCCGTGTTCACCGAAAGCGTGTTCGGTGGGGCCTTGGAGATGCCGACGCTCGACCGCTTCGACGGCGTGCGCACGGTCGAGTCGGCACGGGACCAGTACGAGGCGGAACCGGACGTCCGTGTCATCTTCGAGAGCGGTGCCGGCGACCCGGAACAGGTCGGCGTGCCGGTCGGCACGTTCGAGCACACCGCCGAGCAGTGGCCGCATCCGGATGTGTCGGCGCAGCGCTGGTACTTCGAGGCGAACGGGAGGCTCGTCCCCGCTGCGCCGTCGAGTGATGTCGGGGTGCAGATCCAGCCCGATCCGTCGGTCGTCGACACGACGTTCTGGTCCGGTGGGAGCTCCGGCCTCTGGGTGGGCACCCCCGCCTACGACTGGCAGCCCGCCCCCGACGGCCTCCGGGCGGACTTCGAGACGCCAGCCCTCGAGGAACCCCTCACCATGCTCGGGACGGGCAGCGTCGACTTGTGGGTGCAGTCCACCGACGATCCTGCGATCGAGGTCGTCGTGTCCGAGATCCGTCCGGACGGCCAGGAGATGCTCGTCCAGTCCGGCCGTCTCCGAGGCTCCTACCGGGCACTCGAACCGGAGTCGACCGAGCTCCACCCGGTCCAGCTCGGCCGGGAGGCCGACATCGCCCCGCTTCCCAGCGGCGAGTGGACCGAGATGCGGGTGGCCATCCCGGCCTTCGGACACGTCTTCCGCCAAGGATCCAAGGTCCGCATCACCGTGAACACACCCGGCGGGGACCAGGCGCGGTGGTCCTACGCGAACCTCGTGGTCGACCCCGACACGGAGAATCTGATCGGCACCGGCGGCATCGCCCCGTCGTCCGTCGCCCTCCCCGTGCTCGAGGGTGCCCACGTCCCCAGCCCGCTCCCGCCGTGCCCGTCGCTGCGAGGCCAACCCTGCCGGGACGCGCCGGCCATCAGCAACGTCGTGGTCGACACCAGGGGACCGGCGGACCCGCCGACCTGCGACGCCGACACAACCCTGACCGAGCTCCACGACCTCAAGAAGCGCAACGTCCACGCCAAGCGCATCCGCTGTCTCGTGGCGCTGTGCCTGCTCCAAGGCGGCGTGCCGAACCGGCTCGAGCCCGGCAACCCCGCCACGCATGACCATCTGGCTCGGTGCTCGCACGGACGAGCGAAGTCGCCAGCAGCGACCAACCCGAGAGGCAAGCCATAGGCATCGTCGCGGGTGGGTCGGTGAGGGTGTGACCCTCCCCCAGACAGCCAGGTGAGATCCTCGCCCCGCCGGACCGGAGTAGGTTCGCCGGCGATGCAACGCCGCATCCCCCTGCTCGCCGTCGCGTCCCTGGGACTCGGAGCGTGCAGCCTCCCGTCCATGGGCGCACCGTCACCTGCCTCCGAGCAGGGTGGCGAGATCTACGACCTGTACCGCTGGTACACCGCCATCGCCGCCGGCGTCGGCGTGTTCGTCACCGTCCTGCTGGTGTACGTCGTCCTCCGGTACCGCCGCCGGGACGACGTCATCCCGAGCCAGAAGCAGTACAACGTGCCGATCGAGGTCGTGTACACGGTCACCCCGCTGCTGATCGTCGCCGGGCTGTTCGCCTTCAGCGTCCGCACCGAGGATCGCGTCAACGCCACCGCCGACGACCCGGACCTCGTGGTCGACGTCACCGGCTTCCAGTGGCAGTGGCAGTTCAGCTACCCGGACTCCGGCATCGTGGTCACCGGGACGCCCGAGGGTGGTATCCCCGAACTGGTCCTGCCGGCCGAGCGCACCAGCCGGCTGAACCTGGTCACCACCGACGTGAACCACAACTTCTGGGTCCCGCAGTTCCTGAACAAGCGCGACCTCATCCCCGGGGTGGACAACGCCATCGACATCACCCCGACCGAGACGGGGAC
>JBPPNA010000024.1:0-7227 GCA_051306355.1 Acidimicrobiales bacterium
GGGCCGGTGAGCACGTGGGGGAAGAACCCCACGCCGATGGTGACGGCCACGCACAGGACGAGGGCGATGCCCACGCCAACGGGGACCGGGAGGCTCGAGCGCTCGGGGACCTCGACATCGTCGTCCGACATCCACATGGCCACCGTGATCCGCAGATACAGGAAGGCGGCGATCACAGCCGACAGCATCGCCACCGCGGCGAGCGGGAACGACCGGGCGTCGACGGCGGCGGTGACGGCGTAGAACTTGGCGAAGAAGCCGCTGGTGAACGGGACGCCGGCCTGGCTGAAGAGCAGGACGGCGAACACGAGCGCGAGCCCCGGGCGGGCACGGGCCAGGCCGCGGTAGTCGTCGATCGAGTGACGGTCGTCATCCTTGCGGCCCACCACCGTGACGATGGCGAAGCTGCCCGCCACGAGGAACGTGTAGCTGGCGAGGTAGAACAAGGTCGCCTCGACGCCCCGCTCGTTGGCTGCCTGCACGGCGACGAGGATGAACCCGGCGTGGTTGATCGACGAGTACGCCAGCATGCGCTTCACGTCGGTCTGCACGACGGCCATGATCGACCCGACCAGCAGGGTGAGGACGGCGAGGGCGTAGACGACGGGCTGCCAGTCGAGCCGGTAGTGCTGGAAGCCGAGGTAGAAGACGCGGATGAGCCCGGCGAACCCCGCCGCCTTCACCCCCGAGGCCATGTAGGCGACGACGGGGGTCGGTGCGCCCTGGTACACGTCCGGGGTCCAGGCGTGGAACGGGGCGGCGGCCACCTTGAACCCGAGGCCGACGAGCAGCATCGCCATGCCCGCCAGCAGGAGGCCGTTGTCGAACAGCGCGGTGCCGGAGAGGAAGTCGAGGATCTCGACCAGGTTGGTGCTGCCGGTGGCGCCGTAGGTGAGGGCGATGCCGTAGAGCAGGAAGGCAGAGGCGAACGAGCCCAGCACGAAGTACTTGATGCCCGCCTCCTGCGACGTGATCCGGCGCAGGTGCATGGCGGCCAGCACGTAGACGGCGAGCGAGAGGATCTCCAGGCCGAGGAACAACACGATGAGGTCGTTGGCCGACGCCATGATGATGCCGCCGGACGCTGACAGCAGCATGAGGACGTAGAGCTCGGGTCCGTCGAGGCCTTCTCGGCGCAGGTAGCCGTCGGCGAGTAGGGACGAGAGCAGCACCGAGGCGCAGATGACCACGGTGACGAACAGGGAGAACCCGTCGACGCCGATGGCCCCGCCGATGGCCGTGAACGGCCCCCGGTCGGTGTCCTGGACGCGCTCCCACAGCGGCCACGTGGTCGCGGCGGCGCCGATGGCGGCGACGGAGGTCACCAGCGGGTAGAACCCGTCGAAGGGGCGCCAGCGGGTGAGGGCGGTGACGAGCATGAGACCCATCGCCGTCAGGGTGAACACGAGGAGCGGGATGACGGTGACCCATTCGACCTCGGGACGGACGATGGGCTCGAAGAGCTCGTCAGCAGCCTGCAGCGGGACGGTCAGCGCGGCGAGCACGCTCATTCGCCCTCCTCCCCGTGGTCGTCAGCGATCGTGCCGTTGAAACCGGAGGTGGCGGCGTCGGGCTCGACGAAGTCGGTGGTGGCCTCGATGTGGGCCACCAGCGCGCTGACCGACGGCTCGATACGCTCGAGCACTGGCTTGGGGTAGACGCCCATGAAGACGATGAGGCCGAGCAGCGGCGCCATGACAGCGAGCTCGCCCAGGCGCATGTCGTGCGTCTCGAGGTCTTCCTCCGTGGGCTCGCCGTGGAATATTCGCTGGTAGGCCCAGAGCAGATAGAGGGCGGCGAGGATCACGCCACCGGCGGCGACCACGGCCCACCACTTCGCGGTGAGGTAGGCGCCGGCGAGGATGAGGAACTCGCCCACGAAGCCGTTGAGGCCCGGGAGTCCGATGGACGACAGCATCACGACGGTGAACACGCCGGCGAGGACGGGCGCCGACTTCTGCATGCCCCGCAGGGCGGCGATCTCGCGGGTGTGGCGACGGTCGTAGATCATGCCGACGAGGAGGAAGAGCGCCCCGGTGGACACGCCGTGGTTCACCATCTGGATGACGCCACCCTGGATGCCCTGGGTGGTGAGGGCGAAGGTGCCGAGGATGATGAACCCGAGGTGAGCCACCGACGAGTAGGCCACCAGGCGCTTGAGGTCCTTCTGCATGGTGGCGACGATGGCGCCGTAGAGGATGCCGAAGACGCCGAGCGTCAAGAAGACCGGGGCGAAGAAGGTGGTGGCATCGGGGAAGAGGTAGAGCCCGAAACGGATGAAGCCGTAGGTGCCGAGCTTCAACATCACGCCGGCGAGGATCACGGATCCCGCGGTGGGGGCCTGGGTGTGCGCGTCGGGCAACCATGTGTGCAGCGGGAAGAGGGGCACCTTCACGGCGAAGGCCAGGGCGAAGGCGAGGAAGATCCACTTCGCGGCGTCCCAGTGCAGGGGGTTCCACGAATTGGCGTCGGGATCGGCGGTTGTCTCGCCGGACTCGATGGCGGTGCGGTCGGCTTCGAGCCTGTCGCCCCTGGCCTCGGCGATCTCCACCAGGTCGAAGGTGAGCCGCTCGCTCGCTTCGACGATGCCGCCGAGCTCCTCGACGCGGTCGAGGGCGGCGGGGTCGACCTGGACGCCGGCCTGGAGCTGGGTCTCGATCTCGGCCTCGATGGCGGCGAGCTCCTGGCGGTCGCCCTCGGTGGCCTGTCGGGACTCGTCCTGCTCGACGAAGGCCAGGGCGACGATGCCGACGAGCATCAACGCCGAGCCGAACATCGTGTACAGGAAGAACTTCAGGGCGGCGTAGACCCGCTCGTTGTAGCCCCAGCCACCGATGAGGAAGTACATCGGGACGAGGACGATCTCGAAGAAGACGAAGAAGACGAACAGGTCGAGGGAGGTGAAGGCGCCGATCATCCCGGCCTCGAGCAGCAGGAGCCAGGCGTAGTACGCCTTCGGGTCCTTCTTGGGGGTCACGGCCACCAGCGTGAGCGGGAACAGCAGGCCGGTGAGCACCACGAGGAAGACGGAGATGCCGTCGATCCCGAGGTGCCAGCCGATGCCGAGCTCCTCGATCCACTCGTGCATGGACTCGAACTGGAACCCGGAGTCGCCGCGGTCGAAGGCGGCGAGCATCCACACCGTGAAGGCGGCGGTGCTACCCGAGAAGAGCAAGGCGACCGGGCGCAGCAGCTCCGGCCGGCGTCGGGGCAGCAGCGCCACGGCGATCGCGCCCACGAGGGGCACGAGGATGGCCGCGGTGAGCAGCGGGAAGGCGATGTCGGCCGCGAGCACCATCAGAAGGTCACCTGGGCGATGAAGTAGGCCAGCAGCACGACGGCTCCGCCGGCGATCCCGAGTGCGTAGCTCCGGACGAAGCCCGACTGGACGGGTTGCAGCGCCCGACCTGCCCGGCGGATCATGGCCCCGACCCCGTTGACCCCGCCGTCGATGACCGTGCGATCGAACGTGGCCGTGCCCTCGAACGACGCCCGTCCCGGCTTGTCCATGAAGGCGGCGATGGAGGAGTCGTACCGCCAGGCGTCGGCGAGGATCTGAGGCTCGATCGGCTCACGGACCTTGCGGATGTAGATGGCGTAGGCGATCCCGATGCCGACGAGGCCGGCGATGACCGCCACGCCGGCGAGCCCGACCTTGGTGGCGGTGGCGACGTCGACATGAGCCTCGTTGTCGCCGAGGACGGGATGGAGCCAGTCGGCCAGGAAGTGGACCTCGGAGGTGAAGGGCAGCTGGATCACCCCACCCACGGCGGCCAGGACGGCGAGGACGACGAGCGGCAAGGTCATCGACCACGGCGACTCGTGGGGGGCGTCGTGCAGCACGTGGGCCTGCGGGGCGGACGCGGTGTCGGGCTCGGTCAGGGCCTCGGCTTCCTCGCCCTCGTGCGGGTCGTCGGCGGTGGCCGGCTCGTCGTGGCCGGCCTCGATGGAGAATCGTTCGTCGCCGAAGAAGACGAGGAACACCTGGCGGCTCATGTAGAAGGCAGTGAGCAACGCCGTGACCAGACCCACGAGCCACAGGGCGGGGTTCTCGGCCCAGGCGTAGAGGAGGATCTCGTCCTTCGAGAAGAAGCCCGAGAACGGGGGCACGCCGGCGATGGCCAGCCAGCCGACGATGAACGTGGCTGCGGTGATGGGCATGTACTTGCGCAGGTTGCCCATGCGGTGCATGTCCTGCTCCTCGTGCATGCCGTGGATGACGGACCCGGAGCCCAGGAAGAGCAGCGCCTTGAAGAAGGCGTGGGTGACCATGTGGAAGACGGCGGCCACGTACGCGCCGGTGCCGATGGCCAGGAACATGTACCCCAGTTGGCTCACAGTCGAGTACGCCAGCACCTTCTTGATGTCGCGCTGGGAGATGGCGATGGTGGCGGCGAAGAAGGCCGTGAATGCACCGACCCAGGCGATGGTGGGCTGCACCCACGAGGCGGCCTCGGCGATGATCGGGTTGACCCGGGTCAGCAGGTACACGCCGGAGGTCACCATGGTGGCGGCGTGGATGAGGGCCGAGACCGGGGTGGGGCCGGCCATGGCGTCGGGCAGCCACACGAAGAGGGGGAACTGGGCCGACTTGCCGATGGCGCCGATGAAGAGGCAGACGGCGATGAGGGTGGCGGTGGTCTCGGCCAACCCCCCGGCACCCTGCCCCGGAGAGACGCTCAGGATCTCGGTGTACTGCACCGACCCGAGGGCGGCGAAGCTGGCGAAGATCGCCACCATGAAGCCCCAGTCGCCGATGCGGTTGGTGACGAAGGCCTTCTTCCCGGCCGATGCCTTGACCGGGTCGGTGAACCAGAAGCTGATGAGGAAGTACGAGCACGCTCCCACGCCCTCCCATCCGAGGAAGGTGAGGACCAGATTGTCGCCCAACACGAGCATCAGCATCGAGAAGGCGAAGAGGTTCATGTAGACGAAGAACTTCGAGAAGTTCTCGTCGCCGTGCATGTAGCCCACCGAGTACAGGTGGATGAGCGTCCCCACGCCGGTGATGAAGAGGCACATCGTGATCGAGAGGGGATCGGCCAGGAAGCCGACGTCGACCTGCCAACCGCCGGCGGGGATCCACTCGAAGAGCGTCAACACGTGCTGGCGGTCGGCTTCGTCTTCGCCGACGAGCCCGACGAACACCGCGACCGACGCGAGAAACGAGCCACCGACCATGGCGGTGGCGAACAGCCCGGCGAAGGGCTCGCCCAGCTTGCGACCGGCGACGAGCAGGACGAGGAATCCGGCGAGCGGCAGTGCAGGGATCAACCAGACGAGGTCGAGGGTCTCCATGGTCGGCTATCCCCTGAGCAGTGCGAGGTCGTCCGCAGTGGCGCCGGGGCGCTTGCGGAGGATGGCGACGATGATCCCGAGCCCGACCACGACCTCTGCGGCCGCCACCACCAGCACGAAGACGACCACGGCCTGCCCGCCGATGTCGTCGAGGGTGCGGGCGAAGGTGACGAAGGTGAGGGTCACGGCGTTGAGCATCAGTTCGACGCACATGAACATGACGAGCGGGTTCCGCCGCACGAGCAGTCCCACGGCGCCGATGGCGAAGATGGCGGCGGCCAGAACGAGGTACCAGGAGGCTTCGACGGCGGCGATGATCACGGCGTGGTCTCCTCCGTCTCGGAGTCGGCGGTTGCGGCGCCACCTGGGCCGTCGGGCGTCTCGTCGAAGTCGGCCACCGTCACGTCGATCTCCTCGCCGATCGGCGACTTCCGGGCCAGCATCACCGCACCGACGATGGCGATGACCAGCAGCACCGAGGTGATCTCGAAGGCGAACAGGTATCGGGTGAAAACGACCTCACCGATGGCCTCGACGTCGGGACGGGCGTCGAGACTGCCCAGGTTCGAGGTGGCGCCCGTGGCTGTCCACTCGGTGGTGGCGAGGGCCAGCACGGGCAGGGCGAACACCGCGATGCCGACCACGACGGCGGCGGCCCGTTGGCCGACGATGGGCTCGACGGAGAGATCGTCGGAGCGGTCGACGCCCAGCAGCATGATCACGAAGAGGAACAGCACGACGATGGCGCCGGCGTAGACGATGACCTGCACGGCGGCGAGGAAGTTGGCTTCCTGGGCCACGAACAGGACCGCCACGCCGAAGAGGGTCGCCACGAGCGAGAGCGCCGAGTGCACCGGGTTCTTCGACCCCACGACGCCGATTGCGCCGCACAGGCAGATGGCTCCGGCCACGAGGAAGACGAAGGTCTCCATCAGTGCACCCCTCTGCCTTCGGTCTCTCCGGCAGGTGTGCCGCCGGCGGCGGTGTCGGGCTCGAGCGTCATGTGGTCGGCGTAGACGCCGTCGTCGGCGCGCTGGCCTCGTTCCGGCGGACGCTCGCCGTAGCCGAGCTCGGAAGCCCAGGCCACGATGCCCTCGAAGTCGGCGTCGCCGGACGGGGACGTGGCCCGCATCCACGCCGAGGTGTGGGCCTCGACGAGGTCGATGTCGCTCCAGTCCTCCCAGGGCAGCTGCTGTGGACGGCCGTCGTCGGCGACGACCAGTTCTGCCTTGGTGTAGATGCCGTCCTGGCGGTTGGTGAAGGAGTACTCGAAGAGCTTGGTCTCGGTGATCGCCTCGGTGGGGCATGCCTCGACGCAGAGGTCGCAGTGGATGCACCGCAGGTAGTTGATCTCGTAGATGAAGCCGTACCGCTCACCCGGGCTCACCGGGTCGGCGGGGTCGTTGTCGGCGCCACGGACGTAGATGCATCGGGCGGGGCACACGCCGGCACACAGCTCGCAGCCGATGCACTTCTCCATCCCGTCCTCGTACTTGTTGAGGACGTGGCGACCGTGCTGGCGGATGGGCTTGGTGCGCTTGCCCCCCTCGTCCTTGACATAGGCCGAGGTGACGTTCCTGCCGGACTGGCTGCGCTTGTTGAAGGTCTTGTTGATCGTGATCCTGAATCCGTCGAGATAGCCCATCAGACCTCCACCTCTCCTCGTTCGCGACGTTGACGTGAGACCTCGGAGGCCCGGGACAGGAGCGCGAAGCACGCCCCGCCGATGACCACGAATCCCACGAAGATGGTGAGCCCGAGGTTCCACCCGGCGTCGCGTGCCACGTTGATCGATGCGAGCAGGAGCAGCCAGGCGAGCGACAGCGGGATGAGCACCTTCCAGCCGAGGTCCATGAGTTGGTCGTACCGGAACCGGGGCAGCGTGCCGCGGATCAGCACGAAGAGGTAGAGGAAGACGAAGACCTTGGC
>JBPPNA010000062.1:0-2642 GCA_051306355.1 Acidimicrobiales bacterium
GTGGGTGGGATCGATCTCGTAGCTGCCGGCATTCGGAACGGTGGTTCCGCCGGCGGTGCGGGTCAACGTGGTGCTCATGATGGTGCCTCTCGTCTGGGTCGGGGTTGCCTGTGGCGGGGTTGCTTGTATCGGGGATTATTGCTTGTGCAACAAGATAGCGGAAGATCGTTGTGCGCGCAACATGTCTCTCGTACGCTGATCGTCATGCCCGACGCCCCGCACCTCGACCGATCCCTCGCCGTCCTGGCAGATCCTGGGATCGAGGCGTTCGGCATGCTCATCGAGACGCACAACGAGCTCATGAACGCCGTCGGCAAGCGCCTCGACGAGGAGATGCTGGTCCCGGTGCCCTGGCTCGGTGTCCTCATCCGGCTGGCCCGCTCCCCCGACGAGCGTCTGCGGATGACACGGCTGGCCCGGGACATGACGATGAGCACCAGCGGCCTGACCCGGCTGATCGATCGAGTCGAGGTTGCCGGGCACGTGCGACGGGAGTCCTGTCCGGAGGATCGCCGCGGGCTCCTCGCCGTGCTCACCCCCGAGGGTCGGGGAATCGTCGCCACGGCCGCTCCGATGCACGTGGCGGACCTCGAACGGCTGCTGGCCGCACCCCTCACGGACGGCGAGTTGGCCCAGCTGACCGACCTCCTGCGGCGGGTGCGCGACCACGTCCGGTCGCTCGACACGCCCGGGTGACGGCGTCTGTCAGACTCGATTCGATGAGCTACCTCCGCACCGAGATCATCGACGGCGTCGCCCTCGTGACCCTGAACGACCCCGATCGGCGCAACGCCCTCAACCTCGACATGAACGCCGAGATCCTGGCGGCCATGGACGAGATCGAGGCCGACGAGTCCGTCGGGGCCGTCGTCGTGACCGGTGAACCGCCCGCCTTCTGCGCCGGCGCCGATCTCTCCCAGCTCGGATCGTCCCAGGCCGAAGGTCTCGAGCGCATCTACCAGGGCTTTCTCCGGTTCGGCGACTGCCCCCTGCCCACCATCGCCGCCGTGAACGGTGCCGCGGTCGGAGCGGGCATGAACCTGGCCCTGGTCTGTGACGTGCGGATCGCGGCCGAGCGGGCTCGTTTCGACACCCGCTTCCTGCAGCTCGGGCTCCACCCCGGCGGCGGCCACACCTGGATGTTCCGTCGCATCACCGGGCCGCAGACGGTGATGGCCGCGGTGCTCCTGGGCGAGGTCATGGATGGCCGGGAGGCCGAGCGGGTCGGCCTCGTGCACCGCTGCGTCCCTGACGGAGACCTGCTCGACACGGCGTTGGCCATGGGCCGGCGCGCTGCCGAGGCGCCGCGGGAACTGGTGATCCGGACCAAGGCGACCATCGCCGCCATGGCCCACATCGACGAGCACACCGACGCCGTCGGTCGGGAGCTCGAGCCCCAGGTGTGGTCACTGAACCAACCCGCCTTCAAGGAACGCCTCGCCGCACTCCAGGAGAAGATCTCCAGCAAGCGTTGAGCTACTGGTCGAAGGTGATGCTCTCGTCGAAGATCTGTAGCAACGCGGTCTGGGTGTCGGTGTCCTCGCTGGTGATGATGAACGACCACAACCGATCACCGTCGATCACGAAGAATTGGCTACCCAGGGCGTCGATCGAGGTGCCGTCGTCAGCCGAGGGCAGGGCGATGCGGTAGTCGACCCGGATCCGGTCGTCCTCGGGGTCGTCCTCGACGACGACGGCCTCGGTCACCTGGCCGGAGCCCTCCACCGATCCAGCGAGCGCCATGATGGCCTCCTGGCTGGTGTCGGCATCGTCCTGGACGTCGATCTTGAGCTCGGAGACGCGGTCCTGGTCGTCGACGCCCGCGGCGTAGAAGACCGCACCGGCTTCGAGGAGCTGGCGGGCGGCGACGAGGAACGAGGGCCGGGCCAGGGCGGCCTCCTCGAGCCGAGCGAGGGCGTCTTCGGTGAGCACCGTGGCCTGCCACCCCTCCGGGACGGCGATGCCGAAACCGGCCGAGGGTATGGCCGCCGAGAAGGTGCCGGGGATCTCCGGGACGTCGATGCCGCCGGTGTCCATCGGGGCCGTGGTGGTCGTGGAGATGGGGCCCTCCGCGTCGGGCTCCTCGGTGGTCCCGGCGTCGTCATCGTCGCTGCACCCGACCAGGACCAGGAGAACGGCGGCAACGCCCACCCAGAGCGGGCGCAGGCTCATTCGACCCACGCGTGCAGCAGCTCGTCACGGCGGGCGTCCCACTCCTCGGCCGTGAGGCCGTAGCGGACGTGATCCTCCCAGACCCCGTTGATCTCCAGGTAGCGCAGGGCGACCCCCTCCTCGCGCAGCGCCAGCTTCTCCACGACGCGCCGGGACGAGCCGTTGCGGGGAATGATGGCCACCTGGAGCCGGTGGAGGCCGAGGTCCTCGAAGGAGTACCGGGCCGCCACCACGAACGCCTCGGGTGTGAAACCCTTGCCGGCGTGACGCTGGTCGATCCAGTATCCGACGTACGCGTTCTGGAACGGGCCGCGCTGCACGGACGAGAGGTTGATCTCACCGGCGAGATCGCCGTCGAGCGTGAAGACGCCGAAGCCGTAGCCGTTCCCCAGCTGCCACTCACGGGAACGGGCCGCGCAGCGGGAGGCGAAGGCATCGCGGCTCTCCACGACGTCGGCCTGGCCCGGGAT
>JBPPNA010000101.1:0-6547 GCA_051306355.1 Acidimicrobiales bacterium
GAGGCGGGCGCGTGGCTGCGACCGGCGAGCGCGATGGCCGCGGTGATCATCGGCGCCGGCTCATTGGTCGGGAGCAGCGCGGTGCTGGCCTCTCCCGCGGCAGTGCACGATCATGGGCACGGCGAGGCCGACCACGACGACGACGGGTCCGACCACAACGATCTCGCCGCCGCGGACCACGTCGACCACGCCGATCGCGATCACAGCGACCACGCGGAGGTCGACCACCAGGCTCCCATGACCGATCCGGTCCTCGGGCTCGACGTGTCCTCGCTGACCGAAGCCGAGATCGACCGGGGACGGGAGCTCGTGACCGAGATGGACGCCGCGATGGCCGCCTACTCGACTCCGGCCGACGTCGAGGCAGCCGGGTACGTCTCGATCGGCGATGGTGTCACCGGGTACGAGCACTTCATCCACATCGGCTACCTCGCCGACGACGTGACCATGGATCCGGCTCGCATCGAGTCGGTCGTCTTCGAGGTCGCCCCCGACGGCACGAAGGAGCTCGTGTCGGGCATGTACATCCTCCCCTTCGGTCACACGATGGACGACGTCCCCGACCTCGGCGCCGGCGACGTGACCGTCTGGCACGACCACCAGAACCTGTGCTGGCAGGGCGCCCAGGTCGTCGGCACCCTCGATGACGCCGGGAACTGTCCCCGCGGCGAGTTCCGGGCCACGCCCCCGATGCTCCACGTCTGGGTCGTCGACCATGAGTGCGGCCGCTTCTCGGGGCTCGAGGGCAGCCATGGCGAGGGCTGCAACCACGACCACTGAGCGTTTCGGGTTGCTGCGCCGCAGAGTCGCCGCCGGGTCGCTGCCCAACCATCGACCGCACTGTCACCAAGACGCCACGTCAGTGCGACAACCGTGGCCGGTGGCGGCGATCATCGCCATCAACTTCGTCGGCCCGATCCTGTACTCGTGCCCGATCCTCGCGTGCTCTTCGGCCTCGAGCTGCGCTACGTGCTCACCGATCTGATCGATGGTCCGGAGAGAGCCACATTCCCGGATCGACCCGGCGGCGCATCCGCAAGCGGGCGCGAGCCCGGTGGGTCGGGCTCGCCCGTGCCGACGCCGAGCGCTGGCGTCAGAGTCTCTGATCACAACTCGAGGCGGTACCCGAGACAGAACACCTCCGGCTCGGGCCAGAAGTCGAGGCCATCGTCCCGAACGAAGCCGAGCCCCTCGTAGAGCCGGTGGGCGCCGGTCATGGACGGGACGGAATGCAGGACGACGGCCACGGCGCCGTCGTCCGGGGCCCGCTCGAGCACCGCCTGTGTCAGTGCCAGGCCCGCACCTCGCCGGCGAGCGTGGTCCGCCACGGCGAGCATGCGGATGGAGGCCACGTCGTGCTCGGTGTGCTCCGACATCGGGTTCGAGCCGGGTGGGACGTAGGTGATGCCGCCGAGAAGCTTTCCTCCGGCACCGGGAGCGGCCTCGTCGACGGCGACGAGGACCACGGCCACGGCGTCCCGGCCAGCCACGTCGGCCAACTCGGCCCCGTATTCCTCGGACACCACGCCGTGAGGCCGGTACGCGTCCACCGTGAGCTGACCCAGCGTCTCGTACTCGTCGGGCCGGACGGCGCGCACCTGCATGGGCTCAGCTTTGTCCTACGGTCCCGCCCATGACCAACCCGGACTCCGCCGTCATCGCCCGCAAGTGCTGGAGGACCCTCGAGCCCTACCACGGCATGATCTACTTCGTCCCCGAGGGTGCCGCGGAGTACGACGCCATCGGGGTCGAGGGGCGCAGCGGGTACTTCGGCTCGCGCAGCGCGGCGATGGGCGCGGTCGGGCCCCTGGTCGTGCAAGCCGCCTTCTTCAACTTCCATCCCACGCTCGTCGACCGGGCCATGAGCGGGCTGTGGGACCGGGTCACCCCCGAGGACCTCCTCCTCGCCCGACACCGCGCCGTCGACAGCGCCCTGCGGCGCATGCTCGGCGACGAGATCGACAACCCGGACATGCGACAGGCCGTGGACCTGCTCCATCCGGCCGTCGAAGCGGCGATCGCCCGTCCCGAGGGTCGGGCCCTCTTCGCCGGCCACGCCCGCCTCCCCGAACCGGAGATGCCCCACCTCGCCCTGTGGTGGGCCGCCACGCTGCTGCGCGAGTTCCGGGGCGACGGACACGTCGCCGCGCTCCTCGACGCGGAGCTCACGGGGGTTGAGGCGCTCGTGCTCCACGGCGCCACCGGCGATGTCCCCATGAGCATCCTGCAGTCCACCCGCGCCTGGCCCGACGACGAGTGGCAGGTCGCCGTCGACGGGCTCGCCCGACGGGGGTTGGTCGACCCGACCGACGAAGATGGGCCCGGCGGCGCAATCCTCACGGCTTCGGGCGGCGAGCTACGCCAGCACATCGAGGACCGCACCGATGCGCTCGCCGCGCCCGCCTGGGCCGCCGTCGACGCCGATGCCGCAGAGCGGGTCCGGAATCTGGTGCGACCGTGGTCGAAATCCATCTCGGCGGCCACCTTCACGTAGCGTCGAACCATGGACTTCTCGTGGACGCCGGAGTTGGTCGACCTCGCCGAGGAGGCACGCCAGGTCGGCCGGAAGTCCACCGAGGGCCGCTGGTTCCACGAGGACTCCTGGATCGCGCAGACCGACCGCGCCTTCGCCAAGGAGCTGGCGGCCCGGGGCTGGCTCGGCATGACGTGGCCCACCGAATGGGGCGGCGGCGGACGCAGCGCGCTGGAACGGTTCGTGGTGTTCGAGGAGCTGATCACCGAGGGCGCACCCATCGCCGGCAGCTGGTTCGCGGACCGTCAGATGGGCCCCACCCTGCTGCAGTACGGAACCGATGAACAGCGGCAACGGTGGCTGCCCGACATCATCGCCGGCGAGTCCATGTGGTGCATCGGCATGAGCGAGCCCGACGCCGGCTCGGACGTGGCGTCGCTGCGCACCACGGCGGTGCGTGACGGAGACGACTGGGTGGTCAACGGTCAGAAGATCTGGAACTCCGGCGGTGCGGAGGCCGAGTGGTGCTACCTCGTCGCCCGCACCGATCCCGATGCCCCGAAGCACAAGGGCCTGTCGGAGTTCATCGTCGACATGACGGCGCCGGGCATCACCGTCCAGCCGATCCGTGACATGACCGACGACGAGCACTTCTGCGAGATCTACTTCGACGACGTCCGGGTCCCGGCCGGGAACCTGGTCGGCGCTCTCAACGGCTCGTTCGGGCAGTTGATGCGCCAGATGGAACACGAACGGGGCGGCATCGACCGCATGGTGTCGAACAAGCGGCTCTATCTCGACTGCCTCGAGGTCGCTCACTCGACCGGCGCCGCAGACGACCCGATCGTCCGCCAGGAGATCGCCCGCATCGAGACCGACTACCGGATCGGCCGGCTCCTCGTGCTGAGGGAGACCCTGCAGCAGGCACCGCGCGGCTTCTCGGCCGCCACCAAGACCTTCGGCACCGAATTCGAGATCCGGGTGGCCGAGTTCTGCGGCCGGGTGCTCGGTCCCGACGCCACGCTGGCCGACACGGGCCTGCGCCGGCGGGTCTCCCGCAACATCTGCTACGCCCCGGGCTACACCATCATGGGCGGCACCACCCAGATCCTGCGCAACATCCTCGGCGACCGGGTACTCGGCCTGCCGCGGTGACGGTCAGCTCCCGCCGGCATCGAGACGGCGCACCGGAGGCGTCGAATCGGGTCGCACCGACTGCAGCGCCACGCGCACCTCGACCACGTCGGCGGCGTCGGGGCGGACGATCACGGGGTCGCACGCCAGCTCGAGCACCTCGGGGGCGGCGTCCACCACGGCTGCCAGGCGCCGGATGAGGTCCAGGAGCTTGGTGCAGGACTCGGCATCGAGCATCTCGGCCACACCGGAGTCGATGAGCATTTCCTCGGCGGCGATGTGGGTCAGGGGCAGCACCCGGCGGGGGGCCGACGCGAACCGGCCAGCACCGCCGCCGGGGCCGACGCGCACCACCGGGCCGACGATGGGGTGCGTCTCGATCGAGATCCGAACGTCGGTGCCCGGCGCCACCATGGGCTGCAGGAGCATGGGCCAGGCCTCGTCGCCCAGGGCGCGTGCGATGTCGGCGGCCGCCTCCCGCACCTCGTCCGCGTCGGAGAGGTCGAGGTCGACGCCGCCCTGGCGGGTCGCGGCGCCGGGCACGTGCCGTTCGGCCTTGAGCGCCGACGATCCATCGACCACGACAGACGCCAACTCCTCCATCGAACGGAACACGGTCACGGGTACCGGATGCACGCCAGCGGTCTCGAGGATGGTCCGAGCCACCTCCGGAGGGACCACCCGTCGGTGGGCGCCGCCGAGGGCCTCGTGCACGGCGCTCGCAACCGCGCCGGGGTCGTCGAGTACCAGCACCTCACCCCGTTCCTCCCCCGCCCGCCACGCCCCGTGTCGGGCGACCCGACCCACGGCCAGCGCAGCCTCGACCGGGACGTCGAACACCGGAACGCCCCCCGCCGTCACCGGGGGATGGGGACCGTAGACGCACGCGACCAGGGTCACCTCCGGGTGCTCGGCGGCGGCCCGGTCGAGCACGACCGACATGCGGTCGTGGTCGTCACGGTCGTATGGCGCGTGCACGACGAGGGCGATGTCGCCGCCGGAATCGACCAGCACGGCATCGAGCACGTCGGCGTAGTCTTCGGGCGCCACGTCGTACTGGAGGTCGACCGGGTTCGGCGACCGGCGTCCGAGGAGGCGACGGTGACCGACAGCCGTCAGTGCCTGCTCGCCCAGTTCGGCGATGCTGAGTCCGGCATCGACGCAGGCGTCGGCCGCCATCGAGGCGCTCCCTCCGCTGTTCCCCACGATCACCACGCCAGGACCGGCGGGGATGGGCTGGTGACTGGCCACGAGCGCAGCGTCGAGGAGGGCGGCGATGGTGGGGACTCGCACCACGCCGGTCTGGCGGAGCAGCGCGTCGATGGTGCCGTCGTCGAGGCCGTCGTGCCCGGAGCGCGGCCGCGCGTCGTCGATTGCAGCGGCTCCGGTTTCGGTCCGGTCCAGGACGGCACCGGACCGGACGGCGAACACGGGCTTGGACGCGGCCACCCGGCGCACGTTGCGGCCGAAGCGGCGGGGGTTGCCGAAGGACTCGAGGTAAAGCAGCACCACGTCGGTGCGGTCGTCGTCCATCCAGTACTGCAGGAGGTCGTTGCCCGACAGGTCGGCCTTGTTGCCCACGGCCACGAAGCTGGAGATGCCGAGACCCTTGCGGCGGGCCGACTCGAGGATCACGGCACCGAGCGTGCCCGACTGGCTGAGCAGGCCGACCCGGCCCGACAGTGGGTCGATGTCGGCGAAGGTGGCGTGGAGGGACACCTCGTCGGCGGTGTTGACCACGCCGAGGCAGTTGGGGCCGAGGATCCGCACACCGAAGCGGCGGGCCGTGGCCAGCAGACGGGCCTGCTCGGCCTGTCCCTCGGGGCCGGCCTCGGCGAAGCCGGCGGAGATGACGACCGCGGCCCGCACCCTGGACCGACCGCACTCCTCCACCACGGCCACGACCTCGGCGGCGGGCACGCAGACCACGGCGAGGTCGATCTGGTCGGGGATGTCGAGCACGCTGGGGTAGGCGCGGACTCCCGCCACCGAGCCGGCCTCGGGATGTACGGGGTAGACCGCCCCCTTGAACGGGATGCCGTTGGGACCCGTCAGGATGTTGCGCAGCACCCGATGGCCGATCCCCGATCGGGAGCGGCCGGCGCCGATCACGGCGACCGTCCGGGGTTCGAGCAGGCGGACCACGGCCTGGCGCTCCGCGGCTCGCGCCCGAACCTCCATGGACCGGGCCGCCTCCTCGGTGGGCTCGATGTCGAGGGTGACCTCGATGACCCCGTCGTTGAACTCGCTCGACACCCGGAAGCCGGCTTGCGTGAACACGCGGACCATGCGGCGGTTGGTGGGGAGGACGTGCGCATCGAATCCGCTGACGCCGACCTCGCGGGCATAGGCCGCGAGGTATTCGAGCATGAGCGTCGCGATGCCCCGGCCGTTGTGCTCGTCGTCGGTGAAGAACGCCACCTCCGCCACCGGACGGTCGCCGTACCGGTCGTAGCGGGCGACGCCGATGAGCACGCCGTCCCGCTCGGCGACGAAGGCCATGCGGTCGATGCCGTCGACGTGGGTCAGGTGACGGATGTCGTCGTCGGACAGGTTCGGTCGGGGGCTGAAGTACCGGAAGTAGACCGACTCTCGCGATTGGCGGGAGTGGAACGAGCGGATGGCGTCGTCGTCGCCGGGCGTGATGGGGCGCAACCGGGCCGTGGTGCCGTCCGTCAGTACGACATCGGACGCCCACCGATCGTTGGTCGGATCGGTGCGATCGGAGAGGCCGTACACATCCGCAGCGTAGAGGCCCGGATGACGAGCAGCGCGGCGTCCGCACTGCGGCCGACACGGGTACCGTCTCGGGATGGTCCCGTCGCCTGTGCGCACGGCCATCGTGGCGGGAGTCTCGCTGGTGGCGATGTTGGGGGCCTGCACCGCGTCCGACGTCCGTGTCGATCAGGACGTGGTGGGAGGTCCGACACCCGGCGAGCG
>JBPPNA010000144.1:0-6160 GCA_051306355.1 Acidimicrobiales bacterium
TCGACGCCGAGCCACTGCGTCGCGGCGCCTGCTGCCAGGGCGACCACGATCACCACGCCGGTCGATGCGTGCACCGGGGCTCGCCGGACCCTGAGGACCCGCAACGCCGCGTCCAGCGCACGCTGGCCCACGGTGAAGGCCAGCAAGAAGAAGACCGCGAGGCCGGCGAGGGTGGAGAGGATCGAGCCCACCTCGATCGCCCCGGCCTGCGCGAGGCCAGCGACGATACCCAGCAGCACCCACCCCACCACGTCGTTCGCCATGCCGGCGGCCAGCGTGAGCTGCCCGAAGTCCCGTCGCATGAAGCCCATGTCGCCCAGGATCTTGGCGATCACGGGCAGCGACGAGATCGACAGCGCCGCGGCGAGGAACAGCGCGAACACCGTTCGGTCGTTGGACTCACCGAGGAAGACCCCGGGCATCGCCAACCCGACGGCCAGCCCGGCGGCCATCGGGATCACGAGGCTGCCGGTCGACACGATGCCGGCGGCCCTGCCGAGGCGCCGGATCAACGCCAGGTCGGTCTCGTAGCCGGTGACGATCAGCAGGAACACCACTCCGAGCCATGCGACGGTGAAGAGCATGGCGGTCTGGACATCGTCCGGGGGGAAGAGCCACTCGAAGATGTCAGGAGCGACGCGGCCGAGCACGGACGGCCCGAGGAGGATGCCGGCGGTGAGCTCGCCGATGACCGCCGGCTGCCCGACCCGCTTGGCGAGGATCCCGAGCCCGCGAGCGAGGGCGACGATGAGGACGAGGCCGACCCAGAAGACGAGGAGCTGATGCTCCTCCGGTGGATGGAGGTTCATGCGTGGCGTCCGATCTGGGCGAGCGGTGCCGGAACCCGGCGACCTGCGGCTGCGGGTGCATGGAGAACGGGGCAACCGAAGGTGGCGCCGAGGGCGACGGAGCGGCGCACGCCGGTCCGCCAACCCCATCCCGTCACCGCACCTCGCACGAACACGCCGGGCCGGCGTCCTGCGAGCGCTTGCTCGAGGACGGCCTCCCTGGGCCCGGCGGCGACACGGGTCTCGGCCGACCCCGGCCACCGAGATCGAACGTCCTGCACTCGACGCACCGCCTCCGCCTGCTCGCCCGTTTCCACGACCGAGCTGACCGCCTCGATACCCATCCGGTGGAGGATCACGAGGTGGTCGTCCGGCTGGAACATGGACCGTGCCGACTCCGTCACTGCCCCTGGCTCGTCGACGAGACCCACCACCAGGCGGCCAGCGTCGTCGTCGCGAACGCCGTCCTCGGCGGCCCAGCGCACCCGTCGATCAGTCAGTAGGGAGCTCGGCAGCGCCGCCGCCCACAGCAGCGCGCCGACGAGTGCAGCACCGATGCACCACGGTGTCGCAGAATGGCCCCGACGCACCATCCACGCCGCGGCGCACGCGCCGCCCAGGTACCACGACAGGACGAGCGCAATGGACATCGGAAAGACCTCCAGGTCTGAAGGAGCAGATGTCCGACCATTCCCCCCTTCTGTGACGAAAACCAGCGCAACCGGCGCGTATCTGATGCGTTCGAGCAGTCGGAGCCCGGTCGATGGGTGACGCTGCCCCGCTGCCGCCCAGGCCTGACGAGGACGTCCCGGCTGCGGTGCCCGAGATCACGAGGCTGCTCGTGGTCGAGGACGACGAGCGCATCCGTGCGTCGCTCCGGCTGGCGTTGCGTGATGAGGGCTATGCGGTGCACGACGTCGCCGACTCGGCCGGCGCCCTCGCGCACCTGGCCGACAGCAGCCCGGACCTCATCCTGCTCGACGTGCTCCTGCCCGGGATGAACGGCCTCGAGCTCTGCCGGGCCGTCCGGCGGACCAGTGCGATCCCCATCATCATGCTCACGGCGCGCGACGACTCCCACGACGTGGTTGCGGGCCTCGAGGCCGGTGCGGACGATTACGTGACCAAGCCGTACAACGTCAAGGAGCTGGCCGCCCGGATCCGTTCGCTGCTCAGGCGAACGCAGGGTCTCCTCGAGGAGGGCGAGGAGCGGGTGTGGACATTGGAGGATCTCGAGGTGCGTCTGGACGAGGGCGTCGTCCGGCGTGGCGGCGCCGACGTCGAACTGACCCGTACGGAGTTCCGCCTCCTCTCCGAGCTGCTCGAGCACGAACGGAAGGTCCTGTCCCGTGACCAGCTGCTCGAACGAGTGTGGGGGTACGACTACTACGGCGATGCCCGGGTCGTCGATGCGCACGTCCGCCGACTGCGGGCCAAGATCGAGGACGATCCGGCGGAGCCGCGCTACGTGCTCACGGTCCGCGGTCTCGGGTACAAGTTCGATCCCGATGGCTGACGACCCGCGCCGCGCCGACGAGGCCCGCCGGTTCCCGACACGGCTCCGGAACCGGATCGTCGTCCGCATCGGCGTGCTCGTGGCCGTGCTGGCCACCGTGCTCGGCGCCAGCACGTACGCCATCGTCCGGGACGCCCTGGTCCACGAGCAGGAGCTGAGTGCACGGGAGCAGTTCGAGACGAACACCGCAGTGCTGGCGGGCGCGTTGCGGGTCGGCGACGTCGACGAGGTCGTCCTCCTCGCGTCGCTCCGGCCCGAGGTCCGCGCCCGGGAGTTGCTGTTCACCGACGGGCGTTGGTTCGCGGCGTCCCTGCAGCTGCAACCCGACGACCTGCCGGACACGCTGGTGACGTCGGTGCGGGACGGGCGCGCCTCGGTGCAGCGATTCCCCACCGACAGCGGGTTGCAGCTCGGACTCGGAACTCCGCTCGGCGAGGAGGCGATGTACTTCGAGGTGTTCAGCCTCGCCAACCTCGGGAACACGCTCGGGACGCTCCGCCGGGCGCTGATCGCCTCCGGTCTCGCCGCCACCCTCGTCGGCGCGCTGTGGGGATGGCTCATCGCCCGACGGGTCACCTCGCCCTTGGAGGGCGTGGCTGACGCAGCGACGCAGATCGCGTCCGGCGACCTGGACGTTCGGATGGCGGGGTCTGACGACCGGGACCTCGGACGCATCGCTGCGTCGTTCAACCGCATGGCCGACTCGTTGCAGGCCCGGATCTCCCGTGAGTCCCGGTTCGCGGCAGATGTCAGCCACGAGCTGCGGTCCCCGATGACCACCCTGGTGAACGCGACCACCGTCCTCGAACGTCGTCGCAGCCAGCTGTCCGCGGACGGGCAGGAGGCCCTGACGCTGCTCGCAGGAGACGTCGACCGGTTGCAGCGGCTCATCGCCGACCTCACGGAGATGTCGAAGCACGACGCAGGGGGGATTCGCCCCGACAGCGAGGTGCTGGAGGCCGGCACGGCGGTGGCGTACGCACTGCGACGGACATCCCACGAAGACGTGCAGATCGACGTGTCGAGCGACGCCGTCAGCGCCCGGGTTCTGATCGATCCGCTGCGCCTGGAGCGTGTCTTCGCCACCATCGCCGACAACGCAGCTGCCTACGCCGGTGGCCTCAGCCGCGTGTGCGTCGACGCGGACGAGCGCACGGTCCGGATCCATCTCGAAGACCGCGGTCCGGGCGTCCCCGAGCAGGAACGCGAACGCATCTTCGAGCGGTTCTCTCGCGGGGTCCACGGGGAGCGGAGGGGAACGGCGGACGGCAGTGGCCTCGGCCTCTCGCTGGCCCTCGAGAACATGCGGATCCTCGACGGCACCATCTCGGCCGGAGGTGCAGCCGAGGGCGGCGCCCGGTTCACCCTCGAGCTCCCGCGAGTGGACCGGTGACTGGGCGCACCCGGATCCTCCGGTCCGTGCTCGTGATCGCCGCGCTCGTGGCCGGCTGCGGAATCGAGGCCGAGGATGATCCGAGAGCCCTCCGCGTGGGGATCGACGAGGACCGGCTGTCGATCGACGATCGCCGGCCAGGCACCGCGGTCGAGATCGCCACGAGCATCTACCTCGTGACCGAGTCCGGCCGACTCCGTCCAACCGTCCGCCGGATCGGCGTGTCGCAGCAACCGTCGACCCGCCTGTCCTCCGTGCTCGACGAGCTGATCGACGGGCCCGTGGCGCGCGAGGCGCAGGACGGGTTGCGATCGGCGGTGCCCGCCACGACCGACGTCCTGGCCGTCACCGTCGACGGCGCCACGGCCGTCGTCGACCTGTCGTCCGAGTTCGCCTCCATCGGTGGGGAGCAGGAGCTGCTGGCGGTGGGCCAGATGGTGCTCACCGTCACCACGTTTCCGGGCGTGCGCAGAGTGCTCCTGCGCCTCGACGGTCGCCCAACGGACCTCCCGCTGCCCGACGGGTCGTTCGTCGACGGACCTGTGGTCCTGAGGGACTACGCCGGCCTGCTCGACACTGACCCCGGCTGAGCGGCCCTCGCCAGCGATCCCTACCGTGGGGCCATGAGCGCCCGCTTCGAGGAACTGGACCGCCGCCAGACGCCGATGGGTGAGGTGAGCGTCCGACGTCGGCTCGAGCCCACGCTGCAGATCGACGTGTACGAGGTGAAGTTGAACGAAGAGTTCCTCATGTCGAACCTGTTCACGAGGGCGGAGATCGAGCTGGCCAAGCTCGGCCTCGCCCGGCTTCCCGGCACCGACCTCGACGTGGTGGTCGGCGGGTTGGGGCTCGGGTACACCGCCCGGTCGGCCCTCGAGGACCTGCGGGTCCGGTCGCTCCACGTGGTCGAGGCCCTGGACGCGGTGATCGAGTGGCACCGCGACGGGATCCTGCCCATCTCCGAGGAGCTGACCGCAGACGAGCGGTGCCACTTCATCCGGGGCGACTTCTTCGCCCTCGTGGCGGAGGGCGAGCCGTTCGGTCCTGGCGTGCCGGACCGCGTGCACGCCATCCTCGTCGACATCGACCACACGCCGCGCCACCTCCTCCATCCGAGCCACGGGCCGTTCTACCGACCCGATGGATTGCGCAAGCTCGCGGGCCGTCTCCACCCCGGCGGGGTCTACGCGCTCTGGTCCGACGACCCGCCCGACGCGGAGTACGTTGCGGTCGTCGAGGAGGTCTTCGGGTCGTGCGAGTCGCACGTGGTCACCTTCCCGAACTTCTACACCGGCGAGGACGCCTCCAACACCGTCTACGTGGCCAGGACCGACCACGGGTGACCGGCAACGACAGGTTCGGTGACGAGGAACTCGACCCGGATCGTCTGGCGGTGTGTGCATATTGGCGCTGCGGGCAGCTGTTCGAACGCCGCTCGGCCAACCACCGCTACTGCCGCAAGGCCTGCCGCAGCCGTCAGGGCAAGTGGGAGCGAGCGCAGGCGCGCAAGGCCCGGCGCGATCAGGGGCGGAAGTCGAGGCCCTCGTAGTCGCCGGAGGAGCGCCACCGGTCGATGTGGGCGAAGTACGCCACCGGGCCCTCGGGGAATCCGGCAGCGTTGAGCTGGCCCCGACGGCCGGTGGGCTGACCCTCGTTGTTGTAGTAGCCGGGTGTGCACTCCGGATTCCCGCCGAAGCCCCGGAAGTTGGCGAGGAGCCGCTCGATCCAGCCCGCTTCGGCATCGGCGGTGACCTCCACCTCGCGAGCACCGATGTCGAGTGCGTGGCGGATCACGGCGGCCGTGGTCTGGCCGGCCTCCACCAGGTTGTGCGGGATGTTGGAGATGAGGTTGGCGCCCTGGGACGGGCCGATCACGAAGAGGTTCGGGAAGCCATGCACGTGGATGCCGTGGAGGCTGCGCATACCGTCGGCCCAGTGCTCGGTGAGGGTCCGGCCGTCGCGGCCGTGGACCTCGTAGCCCGAGCGGCGGGTGTACTCGGTTCCCACCTCGAACCCGGACGCATAGATGATGCAATCGAGCTCGTAGCTCTCACCGCCGGCCACGATGCCGGTCTCGGTGATGCGCTCGACGCCCTGCCCGTCGGTATCGACCAGCGTCACGTCGGGGTTGTTGTAGGCCTGCAGGTACTCGTCGTGGAAGCAGGGACGCTTGCACAGCTGGCGGTACCAGGGCTTGAGCGCCTCGGCGGTGGCGTCGTCGTCGACGAGGGTCTCGACCCGCTGGCGGATCTCGATCATCTTCTCGTCGTCGCTCTCCTCGAACGCCCGCAGCATGGATTCTGCGCTGAAGTCACCCTCGGGATCTTCGAGGACCTTGTCGCGGATGCGCTTGGCGATGTCGGTCCAGCCGTCCATCACGAGGTCCTTCTCGACGAACCCGCCGGTCTGGAGCGTGGTGAAGTTCATCAGCCACTCGTCCTGCCAACCGGGCGCGAGGGTCTC
>JBPPNA010000161.1:0-6214 GCA_051306355.1 Acidimicrobiales bacterium
CCGAGGAAGGCCTCCATGAAGGGGTCGAGGTCGCCGTCGAGCACCGTGTCGACCTGACCGACCTCGTAGTCGGACCGGAGGTCCTTGACCATCTGATACGGCTGGAGCACGTAGGAACGGATCTGGCTGCCGAAGCCCACGCTGCGCTGCTCGCCCCGGATGGAGTCGAGCTCGTTCTCCCGCTTCTGGCGTTCGAGGTCGGCCAACTTGGCCTTGAGCATGCTCATGCAGCGGTCCTTGTTCTGGTGTTGGGACCGTTCGTTCTGGCACGAGACCACGATGCCCGTGGGCAGGTGGGTGACCCGCACGGCGGAGTCGGTGACGTTGACATGCTGGCCGCCGGCGCCCGATGACCGGTAGACGTCGACGCGCAGTTCCTTGTCGTCGATCTCGACATCGGTCTCGGCATCATCGAGCAAGGGGACCACTTCGAGGGCGGCGAAGGCCGTCTGGCGCTTGCCCTGGGCGTTGAACGGGCTGATCCGGACCAGTCGGTGCACGCCGTGCTCCGATCGCAGCCAGCCGTACGCGTAGCGTCCCCGCACGATGAACGTGGCCGAGGAGATCCCGGCCTCGGTGCCCTCGGTGACGGCCTCGATCTCGGCGTCGAAGCCGTGCTGCTCGGCCCAGCGCAGGTACATGCGCAACAGCATGTTGGCCCAGTCCGAAGCGTCGGCCCCGCCCTCGCCCGAGTGGAGCTCACAGATGGCGTCCCGTTCGTCGTACTCGCCGGAGAAGAGCGAGCGCAGCTCGATGCGGGCCAGGCCTGCGGCGATCGTGGCGACGGCGTCGTCGATCTCGGGTTCGAGGCTGTCGTCGCCCTCCTCGCGGCCCATCTCGACCAGGGTCTCGACGTCGGAGATGCGCGCCAGCAACCCGTCGTAGGCGTCGAGGTCGTCGATGACGGCCGCGAGCTCGCCCGTGACCTGCTTGGCGCGCTCCTGGTCGTCCCAGAGGTCGGGACGGCCGGCCTCGGTCTCGAGCTGGGGTCGACGGGCCCGCAGCTCGTCGATGCGCAGGTACGAGCGGGCCTCGTCCGTGCGCCGCCGGAGATCGCTGATGTCAGCCGAGAAGTCGCGCATCAACGACCGTGGCAGAGCTTGAACTTCTTGCCGCTGCCGCAGGGGCAGGGCGCGTTGCGTGGGGTCTTGTCCCACTCGTTCCTCACCACCGGTGTGTGCGACCGTGCCGCCGACTCCTGGACCGGCTCGGGCACGCCGGCGGCGTCGGTGGCGGTGTCGGCCAACGTGCCCACGCCCGATCCCTGCGCTGCTGGGTCCGACGGACCGGACGTCTGCATGTCGGCGACGGCGGGCTCGGCATCCTGGCCGGTCAGCTTGAACGAGGTCCCCACGGCCGGGGCATCCCGCGCCTTGTCCTCGGGCGCCTTCACCTGCACGTGCATGGCGTAGCGGACGAGGTCGCGCTCGATGCGGGCCACCATGGCCTCGAACATCTCGAAACCCTCACGCTGCCACTCGGTGAGCGGATCGCGCTGGCCCATGGCACGCAGATTGATGCCCTCGCGCAGGTAGTCCATCTCCTGGAGGTGCTCGCGCCAGGCGGTGTCGATGATGCGCAACATGACCTGGCGCTCGACCTGGCGCATGACGCTCTCGCCCAACTCGGCCTCACGCGCCTCGTAGCGGCTGAGGGCTTCGTCGACGAGGAGCTCGTACACGCCATCGGATGTGGCGACGGCGCCGAGCTGGCCGACCGTGACCTCCGAGGGCCAGTACTCGCCGACGGCCGTGACGAGACCCTCGAGGTCCCACTCCTCGGAGAAGTCGGCCACGCAGTACGTGGCGACGAGCGACTCGACCGCCTCGGGCAGGTACTTGTCGACGATCTTCGAACGGAGGTCGGTCTTGTCGAGGATCTGGTCGCGCAGCTCGTAGATGACCTTGCGCTGCTCGTTGAACACCTCGTCGTACTTGAGGACGTTCTTGCGGATCTCGGCGTTGCGCTGCTCGACCGTCTGCTGCGCGCGTTCGATGGCCTTGGTGACCATCTTCGCCTCGAGCGGCACGTCGTCGGGCAACGCCCGGCCCATCACCCAGTTGACCGCACCGGTGGCGAAGAGCCGCATGAGGTCGTCCTCGAGCGACAGGTAGAACCGGATCTCGCCGGGATCGCCCTGGCGGCCGGAACGACCGCGGAGCTGGTTGTCGATGCGCCGGGAGTCGTGGCGCTCGGTGCCGAGCACGTACAGGCCGCCCAGCTCGAGCACCTTCTGGCCCTCGGCCTTGGTCTCGGTCTCGTAGCGGACGAGGAGCTTCTCGTAGCGCTGCCGGTCCTCGGGATCGAGCGTCTCGACGTCGTCGGCGTCGAGTCCCTCGTTGCGCAACTCCTGCTTGGCGAGCAGCTCGGGGTTCCCGCCGAGGAGGATGTCGACACCACGGCCCGCCATGTTGGTGGCCACGGTGATGGTGTGGAGCCGACCGGCCTGGGCGACGATGTCGGCTTCCCGGAACTGGCGCTCCGGCTTGGCGTTGAGGACCTGGTGGGGGATGCCGTTCTTCTCGAGGACCTTGGCGACCCGCTCGGAGGTGGCCACCGACGCGGTACCGACGAGGACCGGCTGGCCCTTCTCGTAGCGCTGGCCGACGTCTTCGGCGACGGCGTCGAACTTCCCGTCGAGGGTCTTGAAGATGAGGTCGCCCTCGTCGTCGCGGATGAGCGGCTTGTTGGTGGGGATGGGGACGACCTGGAGGCCGTAGGTGCTGGCGAGCTCGGCGGCTTCGGTGGTGGCCGTACCGGTCATGCCGGCGAGCTTGTCGTACATCCGGAAGAAGTTCTGGAGGGTGACCGTCGCCAGGGTCTGGTTCTCCTCCTTGATCTTCACGCCTTCCTTGGCCTCGACCGCCTGGTGGAGACCTTCGGACCAACGGCGGCCGTCGAGGACGCGCCCGGTGAACTCGTCGACGATCTTCACCTCGCCGTCGACGACGATGTAGTCCTTGTCGCGCTTGAACAGCTCCTTGGCGCGCAACGCGACCTGGAACTGGTGCACGAGGTCCTGGGCCACGCCGTCGTAGAGGTTCTGGACCTCGAGCGCCGCCTCGACGCGCTCGATGCCTTCCTCGGTGGGGACGACGACGCGCTTCTCCTCATCGACCTCGTAGTGCTCGTCGCGGCGAAGACCGCGCACGATGGAGGAGAACTTGTAGTAGAGCTGCGCGGCGTCAGCGGCCCGACCGGAGATGATGAGCGGCGTGCGGGCCTCGTCGATGAGGATCGAGTCGACCTCATCGACGATGGCGAAGTTGAAGCCGCGCTGGACCTGGCGCTCGCGGCTCATGGCCATGTTGTCGCGCAGGTAGTCGAAGCCGAACTCGTTGTTGATGCCGTAGGTGATGTCGGCGGCGTACTGGGCCCGCTTGTGGTCGGCATCGCGGTTGCCCGGGACGATGAGTCCCACCGAGAGGCCCAGCCACTTGAAGAGGCGGCCCATCCACTCGGACTGGAACGTGGCCAGGTACTCGTTGACCGTGATGATGTGGGTGCCCATGCCGGACAACCCGTTCAGGTAGAGCGGGAGCGTCGAGGTCAGGGTCTTGCCCTCACCGGTCTTCATCTCGGCCACCCACCCGAAGTGGAGAGCGGCGCCGCCCATCATCTGCACGTCGAAGTGGCGCTGGCCGAGGACGCGACGGGAGGCCTCACGCACGACGGCGAATGCCTCCAGGAGGATGTCGTCGAGATCCTCGCCGTCGTCCAGACGCTTCCGGAACGCCGGGGTCATGGCCTGGAGCTCGGCGTCGGTCATCGCTTCGTACTCGGGCTCGAGAGCGTTGATGTCGGGAACCAGCCCCTGGAGCGCGCGCAGGCGCTTGCCTTCACCGGTTTTGAGGACGCGATCGAGGATTCCCATGCGGTCTCGGAGTGTACCGGCGGCACCAGAGGACGCCGGAGTCGCCGGGGACGACCACGTCGTGGTGCCACCGACGGCCACGGGCACCTCGGTACCCTGGCCAGGTGCCCGCCTCGATCCCGATCGCGAGGCGATCCGGCGTCGTCTCGGCCGCGGTGTCGGTGGCCGGTGCACTCCTGTTGCTGGCGTGCTCTGCCAGCCCGATCACGCCGCAGCGGGCGGCCGACGAGGGCCCGCCGGCAATCGATCTGAGCCCGGCCGACGGAACGGTGCGCACCACGGTCCCGGCACCGGCACCGGCACCGGCATCGTCTGTCCCGACCGTCGCCGAGGACGGGAATCGACCGGGCGACGTGCTGCTGGTCGGCGACTCGGTCCTCGTCCTGGTGCTCGACGACCTCGCCGGACGGCTGCGCGCACCCCTCCGCGTCGACGGCGCCGACTGCCGCCAGCTGGGCGCGGCCGTCAGCGGCCCGTGCGGGGGCGTCCCCACCGGCATACGGGTCGACAGCGGGATCGACGCCGTGGGGGCGGCTCGGGCCGGCGAGGGGACCGCGCCCGGCTCTGCGGTGTTCGTCCTGGCCAACAACGCCAGCATCACCCGGACCGAGCTCGACGCCGCCATGACAGCGGCCGACGGCATCGACCACGTCTGGTGGGTCAACACGAGGATCGAGGGCTTCGGTCGTCAGGACCCGAACAACCGGCTCTTGGCCGAACTGGTCGACGACGACCCGCGCGCCGGGCTGGTGGACTGGTTCGCGGCGAGCGAGGGACAGGACTGGCTGGCTGACAACGTCCACCCGAACGACGAAGGCCAAGAGGCGCTCGCGGCCTTGATCGAGGAGCGCCTCCGGTGCCGGTGCACGGCATGACCGCGCTCGACCAACCCACGAGGACCGCCGACCGGGGTCGCATCGGCTACCTCCCCGGCCTCGACGGGCTACGGGCCGTCTCGGTGGGCGCCGTCATCGCCTACCACCTCGACCTCTCCTGGGCGACGGGCGGCTACCTGGGCGTCGAGGTCTTCTTCGTCGTCTCGGGCTACCTCATCACCCTCCTGGCCCTCGATGAGGAACGGCGCACCGGGGTGATCGACCGGATCGCGTTCTGGAGCCGCCGCGCCCGGCGCCTGCTCCCCGCCGTGATCGTGCTCGTGGCGGTGGTCATGGCGTGGACCGCCCTGGTGGTGGGGGCCGAGGAGGTGCGTCGATTCCGCGGCGACGGTCTGGCCAGCCTCCTGTACGTCCAGAACTGGCACGCCATCGTCACCGACCAGCCGTACTTCGTGAACTTCGGTCGCCCCCCGCCGCTGCGCCACCTCTGGTCGCTGGCGATCGAGGAGCAGTTCTACCTGCTCTGGCCGCTGTTCCTCCCGTTCGCGCTCCGCCGGCTCGGTCGGGCCCGCACCGTCGCGATCACGCTCGTCGTCGGGTTCGCTTCGATGCTGCTGATGCTGTCCCTCGCCGACATCGCTGCTCCCGAGCGGGCCTACTACGGCACCGACACCCGGGCGTTCGGCATCATGCTCGGCTGTGCCCTGGCATTCGGATGGCAGCCCGATCGCTTCCGGGCCGAGATCGGCACCGCGCCGCGGCGCACGCTGGGGGCCGTCGGGCTCGCAGCCGCCGCCGTCCTGGCCTGGCAGTTCGGCGGGCGCAGCGAGTTCGATCCCTGGACGTACCCGTGGGGCTTCGCCCTCGTCGACGTGTGCAGCGCGCTGCTCATCGTCACCACCACGCATCCCGGGTCGCCGTTGCGGTCCGGTGCCGGGTCACCGCTGCTCGCCGCCATCGGACGCCGGTCGTACTCGCTCTACCTGTGGCACTGGCCGGTCTTCGTGTTCACCCGTCCCGGGGTCGACTGGCCTCTCGACGGCGCGGCCGCGCTGGTCGTACGCCTCGCCTTGGTGTTCGCGCTGGCGGAGGCGTCCTACCGGTGGATCGAACAGCCCTTCCGTGCGGGCTGGGCCCAGCCGAGGATCGGGGCCTTCGTCCGCTCGGCGCGGTCGACGCCCCGCCGCGCCGCGGCCGTCGGCGTCGCCACGGTCTTGCTCCTGGGCCTGGTCGGCGCGGTGGTCTCCGCACCCGTGCCGACCCAGACCGTGTCGGTCGGCACTCCCGTCACCATCCCGGCGGTTGTGGTCGCCACCACCGTCCCGCCGAGCACCGTGTCCACGGCGACCACGGCGACCACGGCGCCGTCGCCCCTCGCTCCAGCAAGACCAGAGCCCCCCGCCATCGTCACTCCTGCCCCGACGACCGTGCCCGAGGTGCCGACCACCACTGCGCCGGCTCCCGCACCCACCCCCTCCACACCCACCGCACCGGAGCCCGTGCC
>JBPPNA010000164.1:0-4125 GCA_051306355.1 Acidimicrobiales bacterium
GGCCCGGCGGTGGCCCGCCCGGCCTCGAGCCCGTGGGTACCTGGCCTCGCTTCGGGGCGAAGGTCATCGACTACCTCGTCCTGCTGATCCCCATCTTCATCATCTCCTTGGTCGTCGGCGGCGACGGCGCCGGCCCCGTCGGTGCCACGGGGGGACGTCAGATCCTGGCCAGCATGATCACCACGCTGCTGGCCTACGCCTACTTCGTGTACCTCGAGTCCACCCGGGGTCAGACCGTGGGCAAGATGGCGCTGAGCTACAAGGTGATCGGCCCCGACGGCGGCGTGCCCTCCACCGAGGTCGCCGCCAAGCGCAACGCGTACCTGCTGCTCGGTCTCATCCCGATCCTCGGTGGCATCGCGCAGTTCGTGCTCGTGATCGTCATCGCGGTCACCATCAGCAGCGACTCCTTCAAGCGTGGCTGGCACGACAACTTCGCCGGCGGCACCGCGGTCGTCCGGGCCAAGTAGCCGGACACCCCGGGGATGGCGAACGATCCGTCGTTCCTCCTCGGTCATCTGCGCGACGTTCCCGGCTTCCCCGAGCCAGGCGTCGTGTTCAAGGACATCATGCCGCTCCTGGCCGACGCAGACGCGTTCCGGTTCGCCGTCGATGCCATGGTCGAGTCGCATGCCGCCGCCGGCGTGGATCATGTCGTCGGCGTCGAGGCCCGTGGGTTCCTCTTCGCCGCGCCCATCGCGTACCGACTCGGCGCCGGGTGCATCCCGTTGCGCAAGCCGGGCAAGCTCCCGCACGAGACGGTCGAGCACACCTACGACCTCGAGTACGGCACCGACACGCTGGCTGCCCATGTGGACGCCATTGGCGCCGGCGACCGGGTGCTCATCGTGGACGACGTACTGGCCACCGGCGGCACCGCGCGGGCGGCGTGTGATCTGGTGACCGGCTTGGGTGGCCACATCGTGGCCTGTGCGTTCCTGTTGGAGTTGGGGTTCCTGCGAGGACGGGAGAGACTGGAGGGCCAGTCGGTCACCAGCGTCCTGTTCGTGGCCTGATGCGGAGAGAGGTGTCGTGACGTCCACGGTGGATCGGGTGTTGCCGTGGCGACGGAGCAGTCCGCCGCCGGCCGAAGAGGTCGCGCCCCTCCTCGCCGCATTCCGGTCCCTGCACGGGCGCACCGTCCGCACCGACATGATCAGCCGGGCGTACCTGGCATCGGCCAGGGCCCACGACGGTCAGATGCGCCAGACCGGCGAGGCCTACATCCACCATCCCATCGCCGTCGCCCGCATCGTCGCCGAGCTCGGCCTCGACGACGTCACCATCGCCGCCGCGCTCCTCCACGATGCCATCGAGGACACGGGCATGACCCTGGCCGACCTCGAAACCGACTTCGGAACCGATGTCGCCGCAATCGTCGACGGCGTCACCAAACTCGATCGGCTGGAGTTCGACACCAAGGAGGAGCAGCAGGCTGCCACGGTCCGCAAGATGATCGTGGCCATGAGCAAGGACCTGCGGGTCCTCATCATCAAGCTGGCCGACCGGCTGCACAACATGCGGACCATCGGCGGGATGCCCACGTTCAAGCAGGAGCGCACGGCCCGCGAGACCCTCGACATCTACGCCCCGCTGGCCCACCGCCTCGGGATGCAGGACCTGCGCCAGCAGCTCGAGGACCTCAGCTTCGCCGCCCTGCACCCCAAGCGCGTCGCCGAGATCGACCACATGGTCTCCACCCGCACCCCTGAGCGGGAGCTGTACCTCCACCAGGTCATCGACCAGGTCAACGACCGTCTGATCGAGCTGCGGCTGCCAGCCGAGGTCACGGGCCGGCCGAAGCACCTGTGGAGCATCTACGAGAAGATGGTGGTGAAGGGCCGCGAGTTCAACGACATCTTCGACCTCGTCGGCATCCGGGTGGTGGTCGACTCGGTGAAGGACTGCTACGCCGCCCTCGGCTCGATCCACGCCACGTGGAAGCCGGTGCCGGGACGGTTCAAGGACTACATCGCGATGCCGAAGTTCAACCTCGACCAGTCGTTGCACACGACGGTGGTGGGGCCCCAGGGCAAGCCCCTGGAGGTGCAGATCCGGACCCTCGAGATGCACGCCCGGGCCAACCGGGGCGTGGCGGCTCACTGGCAGTACAAGGCCGGTCAGAAGGAGCGCGAGAGCGGCGCCGACTACGCCTGGCTGGCCCGGATCGTCGATTGGCAGGAGGAGACCTCCGACCCCGACGAGTTCATGAAGAACCTGAAGATCGACCTCGAAGAGGACGAGGTCTTCGCCTTCAGCCCGAAGGGCCGGGTTCTCACCCTGCCGGTCGAGGCCACGCCCATCGACTTCGCCTACGCCGTCCACACCGAGGTGGGGCACGCCTGCATCGGCGCGAAGGTCAACGGGCGCCTCGTGCCCCTCGACAGCCAGCTCACGTCCGGCGACACGGTCGAGATCGTCACGTCGAAGGTCGAGGGCGCCGGACCCAGCCGCGACTGGATGCAGATCGTGGTCAGTCCCCGCGCCCGGAACAAGATCCGCCAGTGGTTCTCTCGGGAGCGGCGCGAGGACGCCATCGAGGCGGGTCGCGAAGACCTGGTCAAGAGCCTGCGGCGCGAGAACCTGCCCCTGAAGTCCTCAGCGGTCACCTCCGTGCTGGAGGAGATCGCCGCATCGATGAACTACGCCGACATCGACGCGCTGCACGCCGCCATCGGCGAGAACCACGTGTCGTCCCAGTCGGTGGCGGGGCGGGTGTCGAAGGCCCTGGCCTCCACGGACCCCGAGCGGGAGGAGCAACTCCCCACCTCGCCCGTGCACGATCGGCGGGGCGGCGCGCGGGCCAAGCGGCTCGATGCCGGCGTCCATGTCGAGGGTCTCGACGACGTCATGGTGCGTCTGTCACGGTGCTGCACGCCGGTCCCCGGTGACGAGATCGTGGGCTTCATCACTCGCGGTCGGGGAGTGTCGGTTCACCGCTCAGACTGCGCCAACGCGGTGTCGCTCGTGAGCGGGCAGGGCGACCGGCTGATCGACGTCGAGTGGGACGGCGGTCTCGGCGGCTCGTACGTGGCCTCCATCGAGGTCAAGGCCCTCGACCGGGCCCGCCTCCTGCGAGACGTCACCGTGGCGCTGTCGGACCACCACGTGAACATCGTGTCGTCGTCCACGCGTGCCGGTCGCGATCGGGTGTCGACCATGCGATTCGACTTCGAGCTGGCCGATCCTTCGCACCTGGAGTCGGCCATCTCCACGATCAAGGCCATCGACTCGGTCTACGACGCATACCGAGTCGTCCCGGGCAAGGGCGCGTAGCAAAAAAGGGGCATTGACCTGGGCTAATGCCGCTTAGGACCTGAACAGCGTTCGTGCACAGCGCTCCACGATCCGGTATGTTTGGCCATCAACAGAAGAGGCCAGGAGCCGGATTGCCGCCGACTCCTGGCCATGGCACGACCCCAGGAGGTCGCACCGTGACCGATGCTACGACCAGTACGAACCGGGCCGCTGCGCCCGCCGACACCTACACCGGGCCGACCGTGGCCGAGATGGGGGAGTGCTGGGAACGCTCGCTGCGCGCCCGCAACGCCCGACCCGAGACACAGCGGACGTACCTCGCCGCTGTAACGCAGTTCGACGCGTTCCTTGGGGAGCGCGGGATGCCCGCCGAGGTTGCGAAGATCACTCGCGAGCACGTGGAAGCTTTCATCGAGCATCTGCTGACCACCCGCTCCGCATCCACTGCCAAGACCCGCTTCGGTGGACTCAAGACGTTCTTCCGGTACGTGTGCGAGGACGAGGGCGAGGTGGAGCGCTCGCCCATGGAGCGGATGCGCGCCCCCACCGTGGAGGATGCCGAGACACCGATCCCCGATCCGGACGCGCTGCGTCGACTCCTCAAGTCGTGCTCGGGCAAGAGCTTCGATGACCGCCGCGACCGGGCGCTATTCATGCTGGCGGGGGATACAGGGCTGCGTCGGGGCGAGCTAGCGGCGCTGACGTTGGAGGACGTGGACGTGAAGTACTCGGAGTTGACGGTGCGGGCCGCGTCGTCCAAGCGCCGCCGCAGCCGGACGGTTCCTTTCGGTCCTGACACCGGCAACGCGTTGGATCGATACCTGCGCGAGCGTCGCAGGCACCCCAAGGCCGCGAGGAGCGGGGATG
>JBPPNA010000173.1:0-5123 GCA_051306355.1 Acidimicrobiales bacterium
AGTGGCGAAGGCGCGTCGGTGGGCGGCGGCGTGGTGCGCCTCGGGATCGGAAGCGACTCGGGTGGGAGCATCCGCGTCCCCGCAGCATGGTGTGGCGTCGTCGGGATGAAGCCATCGGCCGGCTTGATCCCCGCTCACCGGACACTTTCCCGCCGTCAGCTCCCGCGGCGACGGTCGAACCGTGATCGGCCCGTTGGCATCGTCGGTCGAGACGGCCTGGCGGGCGGTCGTGGTCATGGCCGGGCCCGACGGCGCCGATGAAGGCGTCTCGCCAGTCGCCGCCGGTGACCCCGACGTCGTCGATCTCTCGACGATTCGAGCCGCTTGTCCGTTGCGTGGCCGACGCCGCGTGATCGTTGGGGGGACGCTGTGCACGACGGGCCGCGGCGCGCGCCCCACGTAGATATTGACAGTCGTACTCTCAAGTGTTGGGATGGGCGGGGTTGCCACCACGGGAGGAACGAGGGACGAGATGACGAGGCCAGGCCGGTTCGAGGGTCGGATCGGGCGCACGATCGCGGATTCGGAGGCCTGGTTCGACGACCCGCCTCACCCCGCGGACGACGCGCCCAACGTGGTCGTGGTGCTGCTCGACGACACCGGCTTTGCCCAGTTCGGCTGCTACGGCTCCGACATCGACACCGCCAACGTCGACGCCTTGGCCGCCGACGGCCTCCAGTTCACCAACTTCCACGTGACGCCCTTGTGCTCACCGACCCGGGCATCCCTGCTGACCGGACGGTCGCAGCACGCCGTCGGCATGCGGGCCGTCTCCAACTTCCGCACCGGCTTCCCCAACCAGCTCGGCCACATCTCCAACCACGCCGCCACTGTCGCCGAGGTGCTGCGCGAGGAGGGCTACGCCACCTTCTGCACCGGCAAGTGGCACCTGGCACCCATGGAACAGTGCTCGGCCGCCGGCCCGTTCGACCAGTGGCCCCTCGCCCGGGGGTTCGACCGCTTCTACGGCTTCCTCGAGGGTGAGACCGATCAATTCCACCCCGACCTGGTGTGTGACAACCACCCGATCGACCCGCCCGGTCGGCCAGAGGACGGCTACCACGTCAGCGAGGACCTGGTCGACCAGCTGCTGCGGATGATCTCCGACAGCAAGGGCGTCCGGCCGGACAAGCCGTTCTTCGCCTACCTGCCCTTCGGCGCCACCCACGCCCCCCACCAGGCGCCGCCCGACTACCTGGCGAAGTACCGGGGGAAGTACGACGAGGGGTGGGACGTCGTCCGCCAGCGCTGGTTCGAGCGCCAGCTCGAGCTGGGCGTCATCCCCGAGGGCACCGAGCTCGCACCCCGCAACCCGGGCGTCGACGCCTGGGACGCCCTCCCCGAGAACCAGCAGCGGCTGGCGGCTCGGCTCCAGGAGGCGTTCGCCGCCTTCCTCGACCACACCGACGACCAGATCGGCCGCCTGGTCGAGGGCCTCCGCCACCTCGGGCAGCTCGACAACACGGTGCTCGTCGTCCTCACCGACAACGGCGCGTCCCAGGAGGGTGGGCCCTTCGGAGTGATGCACGAGATGAAGTTCTTCAACGGCATCCTCGAGACGCCCGACGAGGCCATCGCCCGCATCGACGACATCGGCGGCCCCCACAGTCACACCAACTACCCCTGGGGCTGGGCCCAGTGCGGCAACTCGCCCTTCAAGTGGTACAAGCAGAACACACACGAGGGCGGCGTCCACGTCCCGATGATCGTGCACTGGCCGGCCGGCATCGACGCCTCGCATCGGGGCACGAAGCGCCGCCAGTTCGTGAACGTGTCGGACGTCGTGCCCACCGTCTACGACCTGCTCGGCGTCACGCCACCCGACAGCTATCGGGGCATCGACCAGCTGCCGGTCACCGGCCACTCCTTCCGCCCCGCCCTCGCCGACGCGGACGCGCCGGCCACCAACACACTCCAGTACTTCGAGATGGGCGGCAGCCGTGCCCTGGTCTCGGGCCGGTGGAAGGCGGTGCAGAAGCACACCCCCGGTGCCGACTACGACAGCGAGGTGTGGGAGCTGTATGACCTCGCCGCCGACCCGTCCGAGTGCAACGACCTCGGCGGCGCCGAGGCCGCGAAGCTGGCGGAGCTGATCGAGTTGTGGTGGTCCGAGGCCGACCGCCACGGTGTGCTCCCGCTCGACGACCGCATGATCGAGCTCTTCGGCGCCCGCTTCCGCGACCACTCCCCCCACCCGGCCGATCGCCGTTACCTCTACCGGCCGCCCATGTCCGCGATTCCGGCGCAGGCGTCGGCGTCCATCGGTGGCCGGAGCTTCGACCTGACCGCCAGGATCACCCGGTCCGCCGGCGACGAGGGCGTGCTGTTCGCCACCGGTACGGAGAACTCCGGCATCTCGGTCTTCGTGCAGAACGACAAGCTGGTCGTCGACTACAACGCCTTCGACGACCACACCACCGTGGAGTCCAGCGTCCCCGTACCGGAGGGCGATTCGGTGCTCACCGCGCGGTTCCGGCGTGGCGAGGACCGCGCCGGGTCGATCGAGGTGCTGGTCGACGGCCGGCCGGCCGGCCGGGCCGAGACCGCGCTGTTCATGCGGATGATCTCCTCGGTGGGGGCCAGCGTCGGCTTCGACCACGGCTCGGCCGTCTCGACCCGGTACCCGAGCCCGTTCGCCTTCACCGGCCAACTGCACGAGGTCGAGATCCAGCTGATCTCCCGTCCCGCTGCCGGGTCGGCCGAGGCCGAGGCCCGCACCGAGATGTCCCGACAGTGATGGCCACGACCTCCGTCCTTCGAGGAACCCTCCCATGTTGAACATCACACTGCTGGGGACGGGCAATCCCATGCCCGATCCCCAACGCGCCGGGCCGGCCACGCTGATCTCCGGTGGCGGTGAGCACTACCTGGTCGACGCCGGCCGTGGCGTGCTCATGCGCATGGCTGCGGCCATGGTCGGTGCCGGCAACCTCACGGCGGTGCTGCTCACCCACCTGCACAGCGACCACATCACCGACCTCAACGACGTCATAACGTCGCGCTGGGTGATGACGTTCGCACCGACGCCGCTGACCATCGTCGGTCCGGTCGGCACCAAGGAGGTCGTCGACCACGTCGTCGCCTCGCTCGGCCCCGACATCGGCTACCGCATCGCGCATCACGAGGACCTGCATGGCTATGGCTTCCCGCCCGTGGCGGTGATCGAGGTGACCGACGGCGAGGTCGACCTCGGAGGAACGGTCAAGATCACGAGTGCGCCCACCGACCACCGACCGGTCCACCCCACGGTCGGTTTCCGTTTCGAGCACGAGGGCGCCTCGGTCGTCACCGCCGGCGACACGGTGCCGTGCGAGGGCCTCGACCGTCTGTGCGAGGGGGCGCAGGCGCTGGTGCACACCGTGATCCGCAAGGACGTGATCGAGAACGTCCCGCTGCAGCGGATGAAGGACACGCTCGACTACCACTCCTCGCCCGAGGAAGCGGCGCAGACTGCGGCGCGCGCCGGCATGGAGGTGCTCGTGATGACCCACTACGTCCCGGCCTTTGCCTCCGGCGGTGGCGACGACTGGAAGGCGCTCGCCGCCGCGCACTTCGACGGCGCCATCGAGCTCGGCGACGACCTGCACCGGGTCGAGGTCAGAGCCCACACCAAGGAGGAACCATGGCCGCACAGCTCTCGTCCGTGCCGCTGACCAAGTCGTACGCGACGGTCGACGGCAAGCAGATGGCGTACCACGAAGTCGGGACAGGCGACGCGATCGTGTTCCTGCACGGCAACCCGACCTCGTCGTACCTGTGGCGCAACGTCATTCCGCACCTGTCCGGTCTGGGTCGCTGCATCGCCCCGGACCTCATCGGCCAGGGCGACTCCGACAAGCTCGACGACACCGGACCGGGGTCGTACCGCTTCGTCGAGCACCGTCGGTACCTCGACGGCCTCCTCGATCAGCTCGATCTGGGCGACCGCATCACGTTCGTGATCCACGACTGGGGCTCGGCCCTCGGCTTCGACTGGGCCAACCGCCACCGCGACCGCGTCGCGGGCATCGCGTACATGGAGGCCATCGTCCGGCCCGTGACCTGGGACGAGTGGCCCGACGCCGCCACCGACATCTTCCGCGCCTTCCGATCGCCGGCGGGTGAGGAGATGATCATCCGCAAGAACCTGTTCGTCGAGGCCGTGCTGCCGAGCTCGATCATGCGCGAGCTGACGCCCGAGGAGCACGCGGAGTACCGGCGTCCGTTCACGGCACCGGCCCACCGTCGACCCACGCTCACCTGGCCCCGCGAGATCCCGCTCGAGGGTGAGCCGGCCGATGTCGTCGAGATCGTGCAGTCGTACGCAGATTGGCTGGCCGCGTCCGACGTGCCAAAGCTCCTCGTCAACGCCGAGCCGGGAGCCATCCTCAACGGGCCGCCGCTCGAGTTCGCGCGCACCTGGCCCAACCAGCGCGAGATCACCGTGCCCGGCGTCCACTTCGTCCAGGAGGACAGCCCCCACGAGATCGGCGATGCGATCGCCGCGTGGCTCCCGACCCGATGAGCGTCGCGCCCGTGCACGCATCGGGCTCCCGCGTCAGGAGGTCATGCCGCCGAGACCGACGAGACCTCGGGCCAGCTCGATCTCGCCCATGTGGCGCAGGCCGTGCTGGTAGTGCCAGCACTCGAAGCCGTCGAGCACGGTGATCCCCTGCGGGCCGGCGCAACGGGCGCTGTAGGTGCTGGCCACCTGCTCGGGATACGGGGGTGCGATGATGACCCGCGTGAAGTCGGCCGGGTCCATGGTGGCGATGTGGGCCTCGGTGCGGTCGAAGACGGTGCGTTGGTATGTCTTGAACGCCTCGTAGTCGCCGATGCGCTGGTCCTCCATGGTCTGGACGGTCTCCTCCTTGCCGTGGTCGTCGATCGCCATCTGCACACGGGCCTGCCACTCCTCGTTCCAGGTGGGGAGCTCGCCGCTGAGGACCATGAAGGTCGAGTCCTGCATGTTCGTGTAGTGGAACAGCGAGAACGCGATCGGAAGGACACCGGATCGCTCGAAGTGGTTCACGTGGCTCAGGTCCATCGTGTCGACGGCCTGGTGGTAGAGCGAGTGCATCGTGCGCATGCGCCGGAGCAGGGAGTCGTGCAGGAGGTCCAGGGTCTCGGTGTCGGTCATCGCG
>JBPPNA010000201.1:0-27217 GCA_051306355.1 Acidimicrobiales bacterium
TTGATGTCGTGGCCGGCCGCCTGGGCGTACGGGCCCGCTTGGCCCCAACCGGTCATCCGGCCGTAGACGATCCGCGGATTTCGGGTCAGGCACTGGTCCGGTCCGATTCCGAGACGTTCGGCCACGCCAGGACGAAAGCCTTCCATGATCACGTCGGCCTGCTCCACCAGGGCGAGCACGGTCTCCACACCGTCGGGGCTCTTGAGGTCGACGCCGATGGAACGGCGGCCACGGTTGAGCACGTCGGCGGGGGGCGACTCGGGGTCACCGCCCATGACCTGGCCGGCACGGTCGATGCGGATGACGTCGGCTCCCATGTCGGCGAGGAGCATGGCGCAGAACGGGCCGGGACCGATGCCGGCGATCTCGAGGACGGTTGTGCCTTGGAGCGGTCCCATCGGTGGCGTCGCCTTCTTTCGTTCGGAGCTTCGGTGGCGTGGTTCGGTGCCGGGTTTCGGCGTGTCGGGATCCGGTGACTGGGCGTCAGCCGACGGACACGTCTGCGGCGGTGACGGTCGCCTCGATCCGGTCGTGGATCCGGGACCACAAGGACTCGGGCAGATTGTGACCCATCCCGTCGATCTCGATCAGGCTGGCGTGGGGGACGGCGGACGCCGTGCGCTGGCCCCCGGTCGGGGTGACGAGCGTGTCGGCGGTGCCGTGGATCACCGTGAACGGGACCGTGACCCTTCCGAGGGCCTCGGTGCGGCTGGGCGAGACGGTGATGGCGGCAATCTGGCGGACGACCCCGGCGGGATCCTGGACGCGATTCCATTCGCGCCGTGCCCGGGCCGCGGTGCCCTCCGGATCGGGGAACCCGGGACTGCCCCAGACCTCCTCGGCGGCCAGGGCGGCATCCACGGCTTCGGCCTCGTTCCGGGCCGGCGGGCGCAGGAGGGCGGTCGCCGCCTCAGCTGTGGGCTGACCCACGTCGGGGTCGCCCGTCGTCGACATGATGGAGGTCACCGACCGCACCGCCTGGGGCTGTTCGATCGCCATCGTCTGCACGATCATCCCACCCATCGACGCCCCCACCACGTGGGCGGCGCCGATGCCCAGTGCCTCGAGCAGGCCGGCGGCGTCGGCCGCCATGTCGGACAACGTGTACGGGACCTCGATCTCCTCGCCGGCCACGGACCGGACGAACACGTCCATCACGTCCAACCGGACATCGTCGAAATGCGTCGAACGCCCGGCGTCGCGATTGTCGAAGCGGACGACACGGAAGCCGCGCCCGACCAGCCCATCGACGAACCCGTCGGACCAGCTGACCAGCTGGGCACCGAGACCCATCACCAGCAGCAGCGGGATCCCGTCGCCGGGGCCACGCACCTCGGCGCAGATCTCGATGCCATTCACGGGATGCAAGGTCTCGCTCATGGCGGGTGATGCTGACCGGTGCTTGACTGCCCGGTCAAGATGCCGGACACAACCCACCAGCATCCGGGAGTGGGACAGGGGCCACTCGGCTAGCTTCCGTGCCTGTGGCGGGGGCGAGCAGTGACGGGGTGACGGCCTTCGCCCCGGGTCGGGTCAACCTCATCGGCGACCACACCGACCACACGGATGGGCTGTGCCTGCCGATGGCCATCTCGATGGGGGTCACGGTTCGAGCCACACGCGGCGGGGATGACGTGGTTCTCGAGTCGGCCGACCAGGCCGGCACTGCCGTGGTGGCCCTCGACGTCGACGACCCCGCCGCTGTGCAACCCGACTGGGCCCGTTACGTGGCCGGCGTGGTCGCAGAGCTCCGGCCTGCGCAGGGTCTGCACGGCACCATCTCGTCCGACCTGCCCATCGGCGCCGGTCTCTCGTCGTCCGCCGCCCTCGAGGTCGCGGTCGCACTGGCCGTTGGATTCGCCGGCAGCGATGTCGACCTCGCTCGACGCTGCCAACGAGCCGAGCAGGTGGCCACCGGGGTCCCGTGCGGGATCCTCGACCAGCTCGTGTCGGTCGGCGGCGTCGAGGGCCACGCCCTCCTGCTCGATTGCCACGCGCTCTCCCTGGAACCCGTGCCCGTCCCGGATCACCTCTCGTTCGTCGTCGTTCACTCCGGCCAGGAACGCACGCTGGCCGGGTCCGACTACGCCACCCGACGCCAGGAGTGCGAGGCCGCGGAGGCGATCATCGGACCCCTCAGAATGGCCACCCCGGGCGACGTCGACGCCATCGTCGACCACGACCTGCGCCGGCGCGCCCGGCACGTGGTCACCGAGAACCGACGCGTCCGAGAGGCAGCCGACGCGCTCGCGGCCGGTGACGGCCGCCGGCTGGGTGCGCTCTTCGACGACAGCCACCGTTCGCTGCGCGACGACTTCGACAGCTCCACCGACATGGTCGACGCCACCGTCGAGCGGCTCCGTGCCGCGCCCGGCGTTCACGGAGCGCGCATGACCGGTGGTGGTTGGGGCGGTTGCGTCGTGGCGGTGACCGACCGGGGAGCGCTCCGGGAAGGATGGACGGTGCACGCCGGACCGGGCGCCTGGGTCAGGTGAGGAGGCGGGCCTTCTGGGCCGTGAACTCCTCCTCGGAGATGACCCCCCGGCTCCGTAGGTCGTCGAGCTTGCGCAGTTCGTCGGCCACGGACTGCGAGCTCCCACCGGAGCCGATGCGGTCGAACTTGCGGTTCTCGTTGGCCTCGATCTGGCGGTAGACCTCGTTCTGCACCGCGGAGGGCTTGCGCACATCGGAGAAGGCCTGTCGGCCGCTCTCGCCCGCGGACTCGATGACCAGGTCACCGGCGCCCAGCATCCGCTCGAAGAGCCGCTGTGAGAACAGCACGTTGTTGACCCGTTCCAGCGGGATCTCGATGCCCTGCTTGGACAGGACGCCGTGTCGGTAGATGAGCCGATCGGAGGTGACCACGAAGTTGGTGGTGCGCCAGTCCATGTAGCGCACGCCCCACCACACGAGGGCGGCGATGATCAGCAACCCGGCGAGGATCTGGAGCACGCCATGGGCGTCGATGGCGAGTGCCACCGCCCCGAGGACCAGGGCCGCCACGAGCAGCGCGGTCTGCTTGACCATGAACCACCAGTGTGGGTTCAGGTCGAGGACGATCTCTTCGGTCTCGTTGAGCAACTTGCGAGGAAACGCCACGGCAGGATGTTACGCCCAGCCGAGGTCGTGCAGGCGCTGGTCGTCGATCCCGAAGTGGTGCGCGACCTCATGCACGACGGTGACGCGGACCTGGTGGACGACTTCGTCCTCGTCGTCGGAGATGGCACAGATCGGGAGACGGTAGATGGTGATCTGATCCGGCATCGGGGCCTGACCCCATCCGCCGTATCCCTCCCGCTCGGTCAGCGGTACGCCCTCGTAGAGGCCGAGCAGAGAACCGGTGGATCGGCCATCCCGGATCCGGATCCTCACGTTGTCGATGCGGTCGGCGAGGGACTCGGGCAGCACGTCCAGCGCGGCGACCACGAGGGCCTCGAACCGGTCCTCGTCGATGTCGACCACGCCATGACCGTAGGCGTCGGGAGCGGTGGTCGCAGTTGTCCCACGCCACGCGGCATCGGGTTCTCAGCCGATGCTTCGCATGCAGATCAGGTGTAGATGATGTGGCCGTCGACGGCCATCTCGTAGAAGTCGCCGACGGTGATGATCCCCTCGACCTGGTCGATCAGGTCGTCCTTGGTGAGGTCGAACAGATCCACGGTGGCCTGGCAGGCATAGAGGCCGGCCCCGGTGTCGGAGATCATCTCGATGAACTCGGGGATCGAGGGGATGTCGAGCGCCTCCATCTTGCGCTCCATGTAGTGGGTCATCACCGACGACACCCCGGGGAGCCCACCGGCCCAAGTGGCCACATGCAGGCCGGGGTTGCCCACGGTCGACACCTTGATGTGCTCGTGGCGCTTCCGGTGGATGGCGTCGAGCCCGAAGAAGGTGAAGAACAGGTTCGCCTCCATCCCCTCGGCTCGGGCCCCGTTGGCCATGATCAGCGCGGGGTAGATCCCCTCGAGGGATCCCTGCGAGACGATGATCGAGATTTTCTGTGTGCTCAGGTCCATGTCGGTTCCTTTCTCGTGGCTCGACGGGCATGCATCAGATGCAGCCCTTGGGCTTGGGGATGCCGGCCATGCGAGCCGCGACCTTGGCCGGGCCCTTGGGGAAGAGCTGGTAGAGCTCCTTGACCGACACGCCGGAGGTCTTGCCGAGCGCTCGCACGGTGGGGCCGGTGCCGTGGGCGAAGTACTCCTGGCGCATGAATCGGATGACCTGCCAGTGCTTGTCGTCCAGCTCGTCGATGTCTTCCTTGGCGGCCAGCTCGGAGACCATCTCCTCGGTCCACTGGTCGGGGTCGACGAAGAAGCCCTCTTCGTTGAGCTCGACCTCATTGCCGGCGATGGTTGTGGTGGGCATGTCGGTGTTCTCCTGGTCTCTCACTCGATGTGTTTGCCGGCGCGGGGCATGTCGGCCTTGACGCCCGGGATGTCTCGGCCCGGGAGGAGGCTGTGCCAGTAGAACCACTGGAACATCAGCTTCCCGAGGTGGTTGAGCCGCGACTCCTTGAGCAGCGGGAGCCCGACCGGGCCGGGGTAGTGGCCCTCCACCGGCTCCTGCTCGTAGTTGAAGTCGATCAGCAGGGCCTTGTCGAAGCCCGTCTCGATGAAGCAGTTGGCGTGGCCGTCGAAGCTGGCGTCGAGCTCCTCGCCCGCGAGGAACCGGGTGAGGTTCTCCACCAGCACCTCGCCTTCGAAGTGGCTCACCGACCCTGCCTTCGACGCCGGGAGGTTCGCCGCATCGCCGATGGCGAAGATCTCTGGCACTGCCGTCGACTGCAGCGTGTGCGGGTTGGTCTCCACGAAGTCGAGTGCGTCGCCGAGGCCGGGCGAACGGCCCACGTACTCGGCGCCGGAGTGCACGGGGATGACCACGGCGAGGTCGAAGGTGATCTCCCGCTCGTCGAAGCTGACGAGCCTGCCGCCCTCCCCATCGACCTCACCGGTGTTGAACTCGGTGACCAGCTCGATCCCCTTCTCCTCCAGCATCCCGCCCAGCAGCGATGCGGCCCGCGGCTTGGTGAAGGCCGCGTCGAGTGGGGTCACCAGCGTGATCTGGACTCGGTCGCGGATGCCACGTTCGTGGAAGTACCAGTCGGCGAGGAAGGCGAACTCCAGCGGAGCGACCGGGCACTTGATCGGCAGGTCGACGATGTTCACGACGATGCGTCCGCCGTCGAAGTTGCGCAGCGCACGCTCGAGGCCGGTCGCGCCGGACAGGTCGTAGAAGGTGAACACCTTCTCCATCCAGCCCGGTCCGGTGAGACCCTCGGTCTCCTCGGGGACGAGCCGGGCGCCGGTGGCGATCACGAGCACGTCATAGGGCAGTTCGTCGCCGCCCTCGAGCACGACCGTGCGGTCCTCGACGGCCACCCGGTCGATGCCCCGCTCGATGAAGCGCACGCCCTTGCGGAGCTGCTCGTCGCGGGGTCGCACGAGATCCTCGCCTTGGGCGAGGCCGAACGGCCGGAACAGCAAGCCCGGCTGGTACACGTGCTGGCGGTCCTGGTCGACGACGGTGATGGCGAGCTCGTCAGCCTTGAACCGCTTTCGGAGGCGATTCGCCGTCAACGTACCGCCGGTGCCCCCACCGAGGATCACGATGTTCTTGGTCACGTGGACGAGTGTGCGGCAGCTCCCGAGCTCCGCCACAGGGTCCAAGGTCCCGATTCCTCGGGAGGTGTGTCGGTCAGCAGGGGGCGCGACGGCCCTACGCTGCAGGGGGTGGACGCCGACGCCGTGCTCGCGAGCCTGGATCAGGCCCAGCACCGTGCCGTCACGTCGGTGGCGAAGCCTCTCGCCGTCGTCGCACCCGCCGGGTCCGGCAAGACGAGGGTGCTCACCTCGCGGCTGGCCCACCGGGTGGCGACCGAGGAGATCGAACCGCAGCACGTTCTCTGCGTGACCTTCACTCGCAAGGCCGCCGACGAGCTGCGCGGTCGCCTGCGCGCCCTCGGCATCCACGACCATGTCGAGGCCGGGACGTTCCACGCCGTGGCGTGGCGCCAGCTCCGCGACCGTTGGGCCGCCGACGGACGGAGCGCACCCCAGCTCCTCGACCGGGTCCAGCCCCTGCTGGGCGAGCAGGTCGCCCCCGGCGCCACCCGTGCGGAGATCGCCGATCTGGCCGGCGAGATCGCGTGGGCCAGGGCGCGCCTGGTCAGGCCTGACGGCTACGAGGAGGCGGCGCGGGTATCCGGACGTCGCACCCGGCGGCCGGCGGCGTGGATCGCCGAGCACTTCGCGGGCTACGAGACGGCCAAGTCCCGGCGCCACCTCGTCGACTTCGACGACCTCCTCGCCGCCTGCACCAGCGCGCTCGAGGGCGACGCCGCCTTCGCCGCTGCACAGCGCTGGCGGTTCCGCCACCTCTTCGTCGACGAGTTCCAGGACGTCAACCCGCTCCAGTTCGCGCTGCTCGAGGCCTGGCGCGGCTCGCAGTGGGATGTGTTCGTGGTGGGAGATCCCCACCAGTCGATCTACGGCTGGAACGGGGCCGACCCTTCCCTCCTCGACACGCTGGGCGGGCGATGGCCCGCGCTCGAGACCATCCACCTCGATCGCACCCACCGCTCCACTCCGCAGGTCACGGCGGCGGCAGCAGCGGTCATCCGTGCCGCCGGCCTCCCCGACAGACACCCCACATCGGTCGGCGCGCCCGGTCCACCTGCCCGTTTGCACCACCACCCTGACGAGGTCGCCGAGGTCTCGGCGGTGGCCACAGCGGTGCGACGCCGGCGTGGTCCCGACGTGCCGTGGTCGTCGTTCGCCGTGTTGGCTCGCACCCACGATCAGGTCCTGGCCCTCGAGCGGGGCCTCGGGTCCACCGGCATCCCCGTGCAGGTCCGCCGTCAGTCGGCGGTCATGGGCGACCCGGTCGTGCGACGGGTCGTGGCCCGCCTCGGCCAGGACGACCGGCCGTTGCTCAGTGCCCTGGGTGGTGCGGTGACCGATGACGACGGTGAGGGGCCTGCGCTCGAGCGACTCCTGGAGGTCGCCGAGACGCAGGTGGAGAGCGACGCATCGATGACCGGTCGGGAGTTCGCCGGCTGGGCCCACGCGCGACTCAGCGACGATGCCCGTCGGGTCGATGCCGTCACGGTCTCGACCATCCACGCGGCAAAGGGGCTCGAGTGGCCGGTCGTCCACGTCGTCGGCTGCGAGGAGGGTTCGATCCCCCATGCGTCGGCGCGCCGACGCGAGGCGCGAGCCGAGGAGGCGCGCCTCTTGTACGTCGCCATCACGCGTGCTGCAGCGGAGATCCACCTCCACTGGGCCGCGTCCCGGACGATCCGTGGCGTCCGTCGTGGGCGGGAGCGCAGTCCGTTCCTGCGCGGGTTCGAGGAGGCCACCGCGGAGATCGACGTCGGGGCCGAACCGACTGGCCGCGAGCAGCTCGCCACCTTGCGCGCCGTCATCGGTGAGCCGTCGGCCGCCGAGCCACTGCTCGCCGCGCTGCAGGCGTGGAGGGCCGGTCTGGCGCGAGCGGCGCGCACTGCGCCGGAGGTGGTCCTCGCCGACGACTCGCTCCGCGCCATCGTCGATCGCCGTCCTGCGACCCCCGACGAGGTCGCCACCATCCCCGGCATCGGTGCCGCTCGCGCCCACCGGTACGGGTCGCAGGTCGTCGAGCTCGTGCGCCGGAGCGCAGCACCGGCATGAGATTGGCCACCTGGAACGTCAATTCGCTGAAGGCCCGGCTCGAACGAGTGGAGTCCTGGCTCGCCGAGACGGAGCCCGACGTACTCTGCATCCAGGAGACGAAGCTGGCCGACGACGCCTTTCCCGCGCTCACCCTGGCGTCAGCCGGCTACGACGGCGTGCACCATGGTCAGGGGCGGTGGAACGGCGTGGCGATCCTGTCGCGCATCGGTATCGCCGATGTGGTGCACGGCTTCGCCGTCGGCCCACCCGACCCCGAGGCGCGCCTGCTCACCGCCCGCTGCGGTTCCACCGTGGTGGTCACGGCGTATGCCCCGAACGGTCGGGCCGTGGGGCACGAGCAGTTCCACTACAAGCTGGCGTGGTTCGATCGACTGCGGGAGCACATCGACGCCGTCGCCTCCCCCACCGAAGCGGTGGCGGTGTGCGGTGATCTGAACATCGCACCGGAGGACCGCGATGTGTGGGACATCGCTGCGGTCCACGGCGCCACGCACGTCACCGACCAGGAGCGGGCCCGGTTCGCGTCCTTGCTCGACTGGGGCATGGTCGACGTGTTCCGGCGGGCCCACCCTGATGAGGACCGGCTCTACACCTGGTGGGACTACCGCGCCGGCAACTTCCACAAGCACAAGGGGATGCGGATCGACCATCTGCTCGCCACACCGGTCCTGGCCGATCGTCTGCGGTGGTCGATCATCGACCGCAACGCCCGCAAGGGGACCGGTCCGTCCGACCACGCGCCCCTGCTGGCGGAGTTCGAGCCCGACGCGTGCTAGCAGTAGCACCGTGACCGACACCCCAGACACGACGCCAGACCGGCCCGACGACGCCGACACACCCGACGACGCCGACACAGAGATCTCGGTGCCGCCGCCCCGCTCGGACGGCCTGACGTCGGCCGCCTGGGAGGGACAGTTGCGCAAGCTGGCCGACGATCAGATCTCACCCCGGCGAGCAGAGGTACGCCGCCTCGCCGACGCTGCCCGACGGGTCCTGCACGGCCTCGTGCTCACCGATGCCGACGAGAGCGACCTGCGTGCGGCCGCCGACCAGCTCGAGTCGGTGGCGACGTTGTTCGACTCGTCCGCGGTGCGCTCGATCTACGAGGGCTTCGCCGAGTCCGCCAACAGCGGTGATCCCCATGGGTTCTTCGACCACAGCCCCATGATCGGTCGGGCCAACCCGCTTGCCCCGCCGATCACGTTGCGCACGGTCGACGACCGCACCATGGAGGGTGTCGCCACGTTCGGCGCGGCGTACGAGGGGCCTCCCGGGTGCGTGCACGGCGGGTACGTGGCGGCCGCCTTCGACGAGGTGCTCGGGTCCGCGCAGTCGCTGTCGGGACAACCAGGCATGACCGGTCGCCTCACCGTGCACTACCGGTCGCCCACGCCCCTGCACGAGGAGGTGAGGATCACGGGGACCTTCGAACGCGTCGAAGGCCGCAAGATCTTCACCACCGGCACGCTGCACGCCGGATCCCGCCTGTGCGCCGAGGCCGAGGGACTGTTCATCTCGATCGACTTCGCGCGCTTCGCCGACCTGAAGGATGCTCGCGAAGAACGGCGGGCGGCCGATGCCGCCCGCCGTGACACGACGAGCTGACTAGGAGCGCTTCCGGGTCGTCTTCTTGGCGGTCGATGCCCGCTTCTTGGCCGGCGACTTCTTGGCCGCATTCTTGCGCTTCGCCGGCGCCTTCTTCGCCGCCGACTTCTTCTTGGTCGCCGACTTCTTCTTCGTCGCCGTCCTCTTCTTGGTCGCCGTCTTCTTCTTGGCGGGGGCCTTCTTGGCCGCGGTCTTGCGCTTCGCCGGCGCCTTCTTGGCCGCCGTCTTCCTCCTGGCCGGCGCCTTCTTGGCCGCGGTCTTGCGCTTCGCGGGCGCCTTCTTGGCCGCCGCCTTGCGCTTCGTCGGCGCCGCCTTCTTCTTGGCCGCCGCCTTCTTCCTGGCGGGTGCCTTCTTCTTCTGTGCCATGGTTCCCCTCACCGTCTCGGTTGACTCGTTGGTCTCTTCGCCGGCGGCTGCCCGCTGGGCGCGCAGCTTACGGCGTTGCGACACGCTGAGTTTCGGATCGTCGTCGGCCGGTGTCGCGTCGGCTGACGATCGCGACGGACGGGTGCCCGTCTCGGTCTCGGTCTTGCTCGACGCCGACGTGCGGGACGCAGCCTTCGTCCGGCGCTCGGGTGCGGCGGTCTCGGCCTGCTCACGACCTCGGGAGCGGCTCCGTCCACGAGATCGCTTCGCGGTGCGGTCCTCGGTTCCCTCGGCCGCTTCCGCGTCGGCGGTGTCGTCGACGTCGGTCTCGTCGTCGTCAGCGATCTCGACACCCGGGATGGCCAGGTCGATGCCGCGTCGCGGCGTGTCGATGGCCACCACCACGAACTGGCGCGTCTCGCCCAACGTCAGGACGTCGCGGGCGCTGCGCGGGGCGGGGTTGGCCAGTGCCTTGAGCGGCACGTAGCAGCGGGTTCCCTCGACGAGGACGTAGGCGCCGTGCGAGGAGAACTGCTCGACCTCGGCATCGACGGTTGAACCGACCGGGTGGGCGCCCACGAACTCGATGAAGGGCAGCGGCTCGTTGTAGGGCTCGGGCTCCTTGCCGCCGCTCTTGCGCCGGTCGGCCTGGCTCCCACCGGTGGACGACTTCGACGACGCCGACCTCGACTTCGACGACTTCGACGACTTCGTCGTGGTCGACTTCTTCGTCGAACGCGAGGACGTCGAGGACTTCTTCGGTCGCGACGAGGCCGCCTGCTTCGAGCCACGACGGGTGCGCTTGGCGTCGGACACGGCGCGGCGGCTGGTGGGGCCGCGCACTGGGGAGCGGGCCAGGAAGATCCAACCGACGCCGGGCACGAACTTGGCCCCCAGCAGGCGACCCTCGTCGAAGAGCCAGTCGAACTTGCCGTGGAACTCCTGGAACGAGTCGTTCGACAGCACGACGGCATCGGCGCGGTCGGCGACCTCGAGGATGAAGGCGTCGCCCCGGCCGATGACCCCCGCCGGGGGCGTGATGATCTCGCCCTTGCTGGTGGCGTCCTCGTAGGCGTCGCGTTCGGACGAATCGATGCGATGGCCGAAGGTGGCGTCGACGATCACGGTGATGTTGTCGTGGTCGAACTCCTTCGCGACCGCGTCGACAGCATCCAGCAGCTGCTGGAGACTCGGCAGCGAACGGCCTTCCGTGGCGATGTTCGAGCCGTCGACGACGAGGTGGGGAGTGCCCATGGGCGTGGCCAGTCAAGCACGGCACACCCCCGGGAGTACGGACCCTGTGCTGCGGGCATGACGATGACCGCGTGCTACACCCTCGACCCATGGCCATCCGCGCGGCACTGTTCGACTTCGGTGGCGTCATCCTGACCAGCCCGTTCGAGGCGTTCGCGACCTACGAGCGATCCCATGGTCTACGCGAGGGATTCATACGCTCCTTGAACGCCACGAACCCTGACGACAACGCCTGGGCGAGGATGGAGCGGAGCGACGTCACGATCCCGGAGTTCTGTGCGCTGTTCGAGGCCGAGGCACGCCAGGCGGGGGGTGAGCTCGACGCGGCGGCGGTCCTCGCCGCGCTGCGCGGGGAGATCCGACCGCAGATGGTCGAGGCCCTGCGTCGGTGCCACGAGCGCCTGCAGACCGCGTGTCTCACCAACAACTTCGTGGACGTCGACACCGAGGGGATGCCCGCGAAGATGGGAGCGGTGATGGAGCACTTCGATGTCGTGGTGGAGTCCTCCAAGGCCGGTTGCCGCAAGCCCGACCCGCGCTTCTACGAGATCGCATGCCAGGAGCTGGGCATCGAGGCATCGGAGGCCGTGTTCCTCGACGACCTCGGGATCAACCTCAAGCCAGCCAAGGCAATGGGGATGACCACGATCAAGGTGGTCGACCCTGACGAGGCCATCGCTGCGCTGGAGACGGTGGTGGGCTTCCCCCTTCGTTGAGGGCGAGTGGGCGACCCGGTGGCTCGCTCGCCAACCGTGGTGTCCGCTTCCTCACTCGTCAAGGCCAACCCCACCCCCTGACCGTTCTTGTCACCAAAACGGTCACCCGCGTCCCCGAAACGACGACAAGAACGGGTCTTGGGGTGGGGGCGGGTCAGAAGGACAGGGCCTTGTCGAGGATGGCGGCTTGTTCCTGGCCGTGGATCTTGTTGGAGCCGGTTGCGGGTGAGCCCGATTCGAAGCGGGACACTCGCTGGATCTTGTGGCTGTCGCCGAAGCCGTCGTAGAGGCGGCCCTTGACGAAGTTCCAGGCCCCCATGTTCTCGGGCTCCTCCTGGAGCCAGACCAACTCGGTGGCGTTGGCGTAGCGGCTCACCTGTTCGGCCAGCGCCGCCCCCGGCCAGGGATAGAGCTGCTCGACCCGCACGATGGCCACCGGAGCGCCGCGCTCGTCACGGGCGGCGATGGCGTCCTGGGCGACCTTGCCGGTGGCGAGCACCACCCGGTTCACGGCCGAGGCGTCGAGCTCGCCGAGGTCGGGGAGGACCTCCTCGAAGCTGGCCGTGGTCAGCAGTTCGATGGACGACCGTGCCGGCTTGGCTCGCAGCAACGACTTGGGGGTCAGGACCACGAGCGGCCTGTTGACGTCCTGGTGGACCTGGCGGCGAAGGAGGTGGAACATCTGGGCCGAGGTCGTGGCGTTGACCACCTGGATGTTGTCCTCGGCGCAGAGCAGGAGGAAGCGCTCCATGCGGGCCGAGGAGTGCTCGGGTCCCTGCCCCTCGTATCCGTGCGGCAGGAGCAGCACGACGGCGGAGTCCTGGTTCCACTTGTCACCGGCGGCAACGATGAACTGGTCGATGATGATCTGGGCACCGTTGACGAAGTCGCCGAACTGCGCCTCCCACAGCACGAGGGCGTCCTTGTTCTCGACCGAGTACCCGTATTCGAACCCGAGCGCGGCGTACTCGGAGAGCAGTGAGTCATAGATCCAGAACTTGCCCTGGTCCTCGGAGAGGTTGGCGAGGGGCGTGAACTCCGACCCGTCGACGTGATCGTGGAGCACGGCGTGGCGGTGCGCGAACGTCCCTCGACGCGTGTCCTGGCCGGCGAGGCGGATGTCGACCCCTTCGAGCAGGAGTGAGCCGTAGGCCAGCAACTCGGCCAGACCCCAGTCGACGTCCTCGTCGTCACGCCACATCTTGCGCCGGGTCTCGAACTGGCGGGCCAGTTTCGGGTGCACGTTGAAGTCGTCGGGCCACGAGTCGAGACCGGTGAAGATCTGCTCGAGCCGCTCCCGGACCACACCGGTGTCGATGTGGGCGCGCACGCCCTTCGGCGGCTGTGGCTCGGCGGCGACGACCTCTTCGTCGGGGGCCGACGAGCGTGTCTCGTCGAGTGCCTCCTGCAGGCGCTTCTGGAAATCGTCCAGGGCGTGTTCGGCCTCCTCGATGGTGAGGTGGCCGCGCTTGACGAGCGACTCGGTGTAGAGCTTGCGCACCGAGCGGTGCTGGTCGATCTTGGCGTACATCATGGGCTGGGTGTAGCTGGGGTCGTCCCCCTCGTTGTGGCCATGGCGCCGATAGCAGACCATGTCGATCACGACGTCCTTGTTGAAGCGCTGGCGGAAGTCGAAGGCCAGCAGCGCGGCGCGCACGCAGGCCTCGGGATCGTCGCCGTTGACGTGGATCACGGGTGCCTGGACCATCTTGGCCACGTCGGTGGAATAGAAGCCGGATCGGCTGGCCTCGGGGGTGGTGGTGTACCCGATCTGGTTGTTGATGATGAGGTGCACGGTCCCGCCGACGCGGTAACCACGGATGTCGGACATCTGCAGCGTCTCGGCGACCACGCCCTGGCCGGCGAATGCCGCATCGCCGTGGATCAGCACCGGCAGCACCGAGAACGCGTCGGGCTGGTCGATCTGGTCCTCGATGGCCCGGGCCATGCCGATGACGACCGGGTCGACGGCTTCGAGGTGGCTGGGGTTGGCGGCGAGGGCGACGGGGATCCGGTCGCCGTGGCGCGACTCGAACACGCCCTCCTGGCCGAGGTGGTACTTCACGTCGCCCGAGCCCTGGACCGAGTTCTCGGGAATGTGGCCCTCGAACTCGCTGAACAGCTTGTCGTGGTGCTTGCCCACGATGTTGACGAGCACGTTGAGGCGGCCACGGTGGGCCATGCCGAGGATGGCCTTGTCCATCGACACACCGGCTGCAGCCTCGAGCACGGCGTCGAGGATCACGATGGCGGACTCGCCACCCTCGAGCCCGAAGCGCTTCTGCCCCACGTACTTGGTGGCCAGGAACTTCTCGAACGCCTCCGCGGCATTGAGGCGACCGAGCACGTGCTGCTGGGCCTCGGTGTCGAGTTCGACTGCGACCCCCTCGACCTGCTCCTGGATCCAGGCCTTCTGGTCGGGCTCCTGGATGTGCATGTACTCGATGCCGATGGTGCGGCAGTAGGCGTCGCGCAGGACCTTCAAGATGTTGCCGAGCGTCATGCGGTCCTCACCGGCGAGGCCGCCCGTGAGGTACTCGCGGTCGAGGTCCCAGATGGTGAGCCCGTAGGTGAGCGGGTCGAGCTCGTGGTGCATGTGCGGCTCGCGCCAGCGCAGTGGATCGAGGTCGGCGATGAGGTGGCCGCGGACCCGGTACATGTTGACCAGTCGCTGGACGGCCATCTGCTTCTCGAGACGGTGGGCCTCTTGGTCGACCGGACGGACGTCGGTGCGCCATTTGACGGCTTCATAGGGCACGCCGAGCGCCCGGAAGATGCCGTCGTAGAAGTCGTCCTCACCGAGGAGCAGCTCGTGGACGCGCTTGAGGAACAGGCCGGACTCTGCGCCCTGGATGATGCGGTGGTCATACGTCGAGGAGATGGTGATCACCTTCGACAGACCGAGATCGGCCAGCGTGGCGGGGTCTGCTGCCTGGTACTCGGCCGGGTGGTCGATGGAACCCACGCCGACGATGAGCCCCTGGCCGGGCATGAGCCGGGGCACGGACTGGACTGTGCCGATGGTGCCGGGGTTGGTGAGGCTGACGGTGATCCCGGAGAAGTCGTCGGGGCTGAGCTTGTTGTTGCGGACCTTGCGGATCAGCTCCTCGTAGCTGGCCCAGAACCCCTTGAAATCCAGCGTGTCGGCGTCCTTGACCACGGGGACCATGAGCGTGCGCGACCCGTCGGACTTCTCGATGTCGACCGCGATGCCCAGACCGAGGTGCTCGTTGCGCACGATGCGGGGCTTGCCGTCGGCACCCTCGAGGTACGCGTTGTTCATGGCCGGCACGGCGTCGGCGATGGCCCGCACGACGGCGTAGCCGATGAGGTGGGTGAAGCTGACCTTGCCGCCCCGCGTACGACCGAGGTAGCCGTTGATCACGCGACGGTTGACCTCGAGCAGCTTGGCCGGGACCTGCCGGTAGCTGGTGGCCGTGGGGACCTCGAGGCTCTTCTCCATGTTGGCGACGATCCGGGCACCAGCCCCGCGGATCGGTTCGCCGCGCTCCTCCGGTCGGCTCGCCTGATCCTTCTCGACCGGCTTCGTCTCTCCCGCAGGCTCCACCGGTGATGGCTTCGCGTTCACCGGCTCGGGGGCTGCCTCGGTGTCGGGCCGGTAGTCGGCGAAGAAGTCCTGCCATGCCTCGCTCACCGACGAAGGATCCTGGCGGTACTGCTCGAACATCTCGTCGACCATCCACGCGTTCGGTCCGACGAGGTCCGGGGTCTGGTTCGGGGCCACGTACCGAGCGTACCGCCCGTCGCGGACGCGCCTGCGGTGCGCCGAGTCTGCGTGCCGGGTGCTGGCGCGTGCTGCACCGCATCCTCGTTGTCGGTGTCCCGGCGACCCCCAATAGGGTGCATCCGTGGCCGATTTCATCTTCCAGATGCACAAGCTGTTCCGGTACTACCCGCCGGACAAGGAAGTGCTCCGAGACATCTCCCTGTCATTCCTGCCCGGCGCCAAGATCGGCGTCATCGGGCACAACGGGTCGGGCAAGTCGTCCCTGCTCAAGGTCATGGCCGGTCTCGACGACGAATACACCGGGGAGGCCCGCCTCTCGGCCGGGTACAGCGTGGGGTACCTGCCCCAGGAGCCGCACCTCGACCCGTCGAAGGACGTGCGGGGCAACGTGATGGACGGCGTGGGCGACGCCACCGCCCTGCAGGAGGAGTACGACGCCCTCCTCGCCAGCTACGCCGACCCGGATGCCGACTACGAAAAGATCGGTGTCAAGCAGGCGGAGCTCGAGGCCAAGATGGCCGCCGGTGGCGTCGACGACGTCGACCGGACGGTCGACATCGCCATGGACGCGCTGCGCTGCCCACCGGGCGACGCCCCGGTCGACAACCTCTCCGGTGGCGAGCGGCGACGCGTCGCGCTGGCCCGGATCCTGCTGTCGAAGCCCGACCTGCTGCTGCTCGACGAGCCCACCAACCACCTCGACGCCGAATCGGTGGCATGGCTCGAACGCACCCTCAAGGACTACGCCGGCACCGTCGTGGCCATCACCCACGATCGCTACTTCCTCGACAACGTGGCCGGCTGGATCCTGGAGCTCGATCGGGGACGCGGCTACCCCTACCAGGGCAACTACTCCGGCTGGCTGGAGCAGAAACAGGCCCGTCTCGAGGCCGAGGACAACTCCGACATGAAGCGCCGGGAGACCCTGCAGCGCGAGCTGGAGTGGATCCGCAGCTCACCGAAGGCCAAGCAGTCCAAGGGCAAGGCCCGGCTCAAGTCCTACGAGGAGCTGCGCAGCCTGGCCGACCAGGGCAGCGGGCGGCTCGAAAAGCTCGAGATCGCCATCCCGCCCGGCCCCCGTCTCGGCGACGTCGTGATCGAGTTCGACAACGTGAGGAAGGCCTTCGGCGACCGCCTCCTGATCGAGGACCTCACCTTCAAACTGCCCCCGGCAGGCATCGTGGGCGTCATCGGACCGAACGGTGCGGGCAAGACGACGCTGTTCAAGATGATCACCGGCAACGAGAAGCCCGACGAAGGCGACATCTCCATCGGCAAGACCGTCGAGCTCTCCTACGTCGACCAGGACCGGGACGTCCTCGACGACCACAAGACCGTGTACGAGGAGATCACCGGCGGCATCGACAACCTGATGATCGGCAAACGGGAGATCCACGGTCGGGCCTACGTGTCGAGCTTCAACTTCAAGGGCTCGGACCAGCAGAAGCCGGTGGGCGTGCTCTCCGGCGGCGAGCGCAACCGCGTCCTCCTCGCCCGCAAGATCCGAGAGGGAGGCAACGTGCTGCTCCTCGACGAGCCCACCAACGACCTCGACGTCGACACGCTCCGTGCCTTGGAGGATGCGCTCGAGACCTTCCCCGGGTGCGCGGTGGTCATCTCCCACGATCGGTGGTTCCTCGACCGCCTGGCAACCCACGTGCTCGCCTTCGAAGGCGACTCCCAGGTCCGCTGGTTCGAGGGCAACTTCACCGAGTACGAGGAGTGGCGCCGGCGCGAGTTCGGCGCCGAGGCCACCCAGCCCCACCGGATCAAGTACAAGCCGATCTCTCGTTGAGCACAGAGCTGGTCTCTCGTTGAGCACAGAGCTGGTCTCTCGTTGAGCACGGAGCTGGTCACCCGGTCCGTTCTCGGACAGGGCCCCTTGCCGGGACGGCCCGCGGCCCCCTGAAGTCGGTCTCGGCTAGACAACCGTCATGACCCGATCCGGCAGCATCCTCGGAACCCGTGTACAGCGTGTCGAGGACCCGGCGCTCCTGCGCGGTGCGGGGACCTTCATCGACAACGTGGCCCCGCGCGACGCCCTGTACGTGTCCTTCGTCCGCGCCATGACCGCCCACGGCCGGATCGTGTCGGTCGAGACCGCCGAGGCGCTCGACATGCCGGGCGTGGTCGACGTGGTCTCCGCCGCCGACGTCGACCTCGAGCCGTCGCGGTCGTCCTCGTTGCTCGACCACCAGATCTCCCAGCCGCTCCTGGCAGACGGGACCGTGCGCTTCGTGGGTGAGCCGATCGTGGCGATCGTGGCCGAGACCGCCCAGCAGGCGGCAGACGCCGCCGAGGTGGTGTGGGCCGACGTCGAGTCGCTGCCCGCCGTCGTCGACCCGGAGGACGCGGTGCGCAACGACATCGTCCTGTTCCCCGAGGCCGGGACGAACGTCATGCTGGACCAGGGCGAGCCCTTGACGCCCGGAGATCTCGACGGTGAGGTCGTGGTCACCCAACGGATGCACAACCAGCGCATGGCCGCCGTGCCCCTCGAGGGCCGTGTCGTCGCCGCCCGCTGGGACGGTGACACGCTGACCCAGTGGTCGTGCACCCAGGGCGCGCATGCGACCCGCGACGCATTGGTGGCCCTGTTCGGCGTCGAGCCGGGACAGGTTCGCGTCATCACCCCCGACGTCGGCGGCGGCTTCGGCGCCAAGCAGGGCACCACACCGGAGGAGCTGTTGATCCCCTGGCTGTCCCGGCGACTGGGACGGCCCGTCCGGTGGACGGAGACCCGGTCCGAGAACCTCGTGGGAATGGTGCAGGGCCGAGGCCAGGTCCAGCACGCGTCGCTGGCCGGGACTCGCGAGGGCATGATCACCGCCTATCGGCTCGACGTCATCCAGGAGGGAGGCGCGTACGCCGGCACGGGTTGCGTGCTCCCCTACATGACCCGTCTCATGGCCCCGGGCTGCTACGCCATCGACGACGTGGCGGTCCGTATCCGCTCGGTGGTCACCAACACGACCAACGTCGGTGCCTACCGGGGGGCCGGACGTCCCGAGGCGGCCGCCGCCATCGAGCGCATGGTCGACCGCTTCGCCCACGAGATCGGCATGGACCCCGTCGACGTCCGCCGCAAGAACCTCATCCCGTCGGACGCCTTCCCGGTCAAGACCGCGACCGGCGGGCGCTACGACACCGGCGACTACGAGGCGGTGCTCGACGCCGCGCTTGCAGCTGCCGGGTACGAGGATCTCCGCGCCCACCAGACCGAGCGCCGGGCGGCGGGTGGCCCCACCCAACTCGGCATCGGTGTGTCCGTCTACGTGGAGATCACCAACGTCCTGCGCGACAGCGAGTACGGCTCGGTCGAGATCACCCCGGACGGCGGAGCCCTCGTCCGCACCGGCTCGTCCGCGCACGGTCAGGGTCACCACACGGCGTGGGCGATGCTGGTGTCGGATCGCACGGGGATCCCGATGGATCGCATCGAGGTCCGCCACGGCGACACCGACGACATCCCCAGGGGCGGGGGCACGGGCGGCTCGAAGTCGCTGCAGATCGGTGGGGCGGCGGCAGCAGCAGCGGCCGATCTCGTCGTCGACGAGGCTCGCAAGGTCGCTGCCGACCTCCTGGAGGCCGACCCCGCCGACATCGTCCACGACCCCGAAGCCGGCACCTTCGCCGTCGCCGGTACCCCAGTGTCCGCCCGGACCTGGGCCGCCGTTGCCGGCGCGGCGCACGACGCCGGGATCGAGCGGCTCTTCGCCGAGACCGACTTCCAACCCGACGGATCGACCTTCCCGTTCGGCGCACACGTCGCTGTGGTGGAGGTCGACACCGAGACCGGCGCCGTCCGGTTGCTACGACACGTCGCCTGTGACGACGCCGGCACCATCGTCAACCCGCTCCTGGTCGAGGGTCAGGTCCACGGGGGCGTCGCCGCCGGGATCAGCCAGGCCCTGTTCGAGGAGATCCGCTACGACGAGGACGGAAATCCGCTCACCACCACGCTGGCCGACTACGCCTTCCCGTCGGCCGCCGAGTTCCCCTCCTTCGAGCGCATCGAGCACGAGACGCCCACCCCGATGAATCCGCTGGGGGCCAAGGGCATCGGCGAGTCCGGCACGATCGGCGCCACGCCGGCGGTGCAGAACGCGGTGGTCGACGCCCTCTCCCACCTCGGCGTCCGACACGTCGACCTCCCGCTCTCCCCCGAACGCATCTGGCAGGCGCTGCGGAACGCGACCTGATCGCAACCGCAGTCAGCGGTGGGCATGGGCACGCAGATCGTCGAGCGTGCACCACTCGAGGGTCTGGATGTGGGTGGCCTCGAGGACCACTCGCGGCGCCTTGCCGGCCTCGAACGCCTCCTGCCAACGCGGGGCGCAGAGGCACCACTGGTCGCCGTCGGACAACCCGGCAAAACCGAACTGGGGCATGGGCGTCGAGAGGTCGTTGCCTGCGGCCTTGGAGTACTCCAGGAACTCGTCGGTGACGACGGCGCAGACGGTGTGCACCCCCATGTCGTCACCGCCCGTGTTGCAGCACCCATCCCGGTAGAAACCGGTGACCGGGTCCATCGAACACGGTTGGAGATCGGTACCGAGCACGTTCTGGGCCATTACGCGAGTGTGACAAACCACGACGACCCGCATACACGCGGGGCCCTCGGGTTACCGACACTGCAGCCGGCAGTACGACAGGAGCACCAGTCCCCGATGAGCGTGATCGACAGAACAGACCGCACCGAACCCCTCGATTCACCCGACGTCGCAGGTGACGAGACGCCAGTGGGGCACGACGAGAAGGCGTCCATCGCGGCCACCGAGGCCACCGAGGCCACCGAAACGAACGACACGAACGGCACGAACGGCGTCGGATCCGCGCCCGAGATCCCTGCTCCCGGTCCTCGCGAGCTGCGGTTCCGTGGTCCCCAGGGGATGCGCATCCGACGCATCCGCCTGAAGAGCGTCATGAAGATCGCCTCGGTCTTCTTCGTGCTCGGCTACCTGGTGACCATGGCGACGCTCGTGGTGATCTGGAACGTCACGCAGCGGCTCGGCTTCGTCGCCGACTTCGAGGAGACCATGATGACGTCACTCGGCCTCGACACCTTCGAGGTCGTCGGCCAGGACCTCTTCGACGTCGCAGTCGTCGGCTTCGGAGTGCTGTTCGCCATGGGTCTGGTCATCACCGTCCTCCTGACCATCGTCTACAACGCCACCTGTGCGCTCCTCGGTGGGCTCGCGGTCGAGACGGGATCGCTGCGGCGACCCAAGCGCGTCTTCTCCCTCCGCCACCGCCGCTTCATCACCGTCCGATAGATGATCCAGTTCCTCCGAGACGCCCTGCGTCCGATCGGCCGGGGTGCCGTCCTCGCCCTGACCATCGTGGTCGTGGGGGCGGTCATCGTGACCATGGTCTCGTCGGCGGCGCTGTTCGCGACGCACTCGGCACTCGAGGCGGCTCCCGAGCTGCCCGAGCCGGACGTCGACGTGTCACAGATCGATGATCTCGACGCAGAGCTGGGCAGGGTCGGTTCCCAATCCTCGGTCGTGCTGGACGCGCACGGGGACGTGATCGGCCGGTTCAACCCGGAGGAGTTCTACATGCCGCTCGACGTCGGTGAGGTGCCACCGAACGTCGAGACGGTGCTGCTGGCTGCGGAAGACGAGAACTTCCGCGACCACGCCGGGTTCGATCCCAAGGCCATCGTGCGTGCCCTGGCCCGTAACGCCACCGAGGGAGGGATCGAGCAGGGTGGCTCGACCCTCACCCAGCAGTTGGCCAAGAACCTCTACACCGGGTCGGACGAGAGCTTCGAACGCAAGCTCGAGGAGCTCCAGGTGGCGATGGACCTCGAGCAGCAGTTCAGCAAGGACGAGATCCTCACCGCCTACGTCAACTCCGTCTTCCTGGGCAACGGGGCGATCGGCTTCGAGGCGGCGGCCCACACCTACTTCGACCGACCGGCCGGCGAACTCACCCTCAGCGAGACCGCGCTGCTCGTGGGCCTCATTCCCGCCCCCACCACCCGCAACCCTCGCACGAACCTCCCCGAGGCCGACCGTGCCCGTCGCCAGGTCCTCGCCCGAGTGCGCGACACCGGTGCCTTCACCGATGCCGAGGTGTACGAGGCCCACCACACCGTGCCGCGGGTGCTCCCGGCCCGGCCCCGGATCGAGGCGTGGCCCTACTACATGGACTACGTCCGCCGGTACCTGCTCGACGTCGAAGAGGTAGACCCCGACCTGGTCTACGGCGGCGGGCTCACCATCGAGACCGGCCTCGTGCCCCAGCAGCAGTACACCGGGCGCCTCGCCGTGGCCCGCCACGTCCCCAACGGCGCCGGCCCCGATGCCGCCCTCGCCGTGGTCGACGTCCGGACCGGTCTGGTCACAGCCCTCGTCGGCGGTCGTGACTTCGAGACGTCAGAGGTGAACCTGGCGCTGGGCGACGTCGGTGGAGGCACCGGCCGGCAAGCGGGCTCGTCGTTCAAGCCGTTCGTGCTCGCGGCTGCGCTCGAGCAGGGCTTGTCCCCCCAGCAGACCATCGACGCACCGCCGGCGTACCTCCCGACGACCGTCCTCGATCCGAAGCCGGTGCGCAACTTCTCCAACGGCGGTCACGGACGAGTCTCGCTGGTGGAGGCCACCGTCCGGTCGATCAACACCGCCTACGTCGCGCTCACCGAAGTGGTCGGCGCGGCCGCGGTCCGCAACACCGCCGCTGCGCTGGGGGTGGACGGGCTGCCCGAGTTCGTGGGTCCCAGCATCGGGATCGGCGCGTACGAGACCTCGCCGCTGGCCATGGCCTCGGCCTACGCCGGTTTCGCCGACGACGGCCGCCGGGTCGAGACGGGTCCGGTCGGCCGCGTGCTCGACGCCGACGGCAACGTGATCGCCGACTACACCCCCATTCCTCACGAGCAACGCCAGCTCGTCGTCAGCAACCAGACCGCACGGCAGATCAACGCCATCCTCGCCGAGAACATGCGTGGGGGTACCGCAACCCGGGCGCAGATCGGGCGACCGGCGGCGGCCAAGACCGGCACGTCGGACGACTACGCCAACGCCTGGCTCGTGGGCCACACACCCCAGTTCGCCGCCGCCGTCTGGGTCGGTCACCCCGAGGGCAACATCCCGATGCGCGACGTGGCCGGCTTCAGCCGGGTGACCGGCGGCAGCATCCCGGCCCTCATCTGGAAGGACGTGATGGCCTTCGTCCACAACGGGGTGCCGGTGGCGCCGTTCGCTCCACCGGAGCCCTCCACGCCGTTACCTCCCGTGTTCCAGCACATCCCGTCCCCCGAGCAGCCTCTCGAGCCGTAGTTGTCGCGCCTCGGCGCGTCAGTGCGGCGGGAGGTGATCGATGCGCACGACGACCATGGCCGCCTGCTCCTGGGCCGTTCCGTCGTCGGGGGTGAGTCGCAGCTCCGGATCGTCGGGTGCTTCGTATGGGTCGTCAATGCCGGTGAATCCGGTGATCTCCCCAGCTCGCGCCTTGGCGTAGAGCCCCTTGGGGTCGCGCGCCTCGCACACCTCGAGCGGCGTGTCGACGTGCACCTCCAGGAACGGCAGGCCGGCCAGCGCGTGGATCTCCCGGACCCGGGCCCGATCGACGGCGTACGGCGAGATCACCGGCACGAGTGCGACCACGCCGGCATCGGCGAACAGCCTGGCCACCTCGCCCACACGACGGACGTTCTCGGCCCGGTCGTCGGCGGAGAAGCCGAGATCGCCGTTGAGACCCTGCCGGAGGTTGTCGCCGTCGAGCAGGTACGCCGGCCGGCCCCGCTCCACGAGCAGGCGTTCGACCTCCACGGCCACCGTCGACTTGCCCGAACCCGACAGACCGGTGAACCACACCGTGATGCCGGGCGTGGGCCTCGAGGACCGATCGAGGTCCGAAGGGTGCCAGACCGTGTTCGGCGTGACGCGGCCCGCCATCGTCAGGTCTCGCCGAGGATCATGCCTGCCGCCACCGTGTTGTTGGTGGTCTCGTCCACGAGGATGAAGCTGCCGGTGTTCCGGTTGCGCCGGTACTCGTCGAAGAAGAGCGGGGCCGTGGTGCGCAACGACACGCGACCGATCTCGTTGAGGGCGAGCGAGTCGGCGCCCTCGTCCCGGTGCAGCGTGTTCACGTCGAGGCGGTACTGCAGGTCGGTGACCATCGTGCGGGCCCACCGCGACGTGTGCTTGATGGCGAGCTTCTGGCGGGCCTGCAGCGAACCGACCTCCGACATCCAACACACCATGGCCTCGATGTCCTGGCCCACGGTCGGTTGGTTCTTCGGGCGGCAGATCATGTCGCCCCGGCTGATGTCGATCTCGTCCTCGAGGCGGATGGTGACCGACATCGGGGCGAACGCCTCGTCGACCGGTCCGTTCGGTCCGTCGATCGCCTTGATGGTCGAAAGGAAACCGCTGGGCAGCACCACGACCTCGTCACCGGGCTTGAACACGCCACCGGACACGACGCCGGCGTAACCCCGGTAGTCGAGACCGTCCGACGTCATGGGACGGATCACGTACTGCACGGGGAAGCGCGAATCGATGAGGTTGCGGTCCGAGGCGATGTGGATCTCCTCGAGATGTCGCAGCAGCGGCGCGCCCTCGAACCACTTCATGTTGTCCGACCGGTCGACGACGTTGTCGCCCAGCAGCGCTGACACGGGGATGAAGGTGAGGTCCTGGACGTCGAGCTTGGCCGCGAACTCGCGGAACTCGGTCTTGATCTCCTCGAAGCGGTCCTCGCTCCAGTCGACCAGGTCCATCTTGTTGATGCAGACGACCAGGTGCGGGATCCGGAGCAGCGAGGCGAGGAAGGAATGACGCCGCGACTGCTCGATGATGCCGTTGCGGGCATCGACGAGGATGAGTGCAACGTCGGCGGTGGACGCGCCCGTGACCATGTTGCGCGTGTACTGGATGTGGCCAGGGGTGTCGGCGATGATGAACTTGCGGCGGGGGGTGGCGAAGTAGCGGTAGGCGACGTCGATCGTGATGCCCTGCTCGCGCTCGGCCCGCAGCCCGTCGGTGAGCAGCGCCAGGTTGGTGAACTCGTCGCCGCGCGACTTCGAGGTGGCCTCGACCGCGGCCCACTGGTCCTCGAAGATGGTCTTCGAGTCGAAGAGCAGGCGGCCGATGAGAGTGGACTTGCCGTCGTCGACGGAACCAGCGGTGGCGAATCGGAGCAGCTCCATCAGAAATAGCCCTCGCGTTTGCGGTCTTCCATGGCGGCTTCGGAGACGCGGTCGTCGGCCCGGGTGGCGCCGCGCTCGGTGATGCGGGTGGCGGCCACCTCGACGATGATCTCGTCGTAGTCGGTGGCTCCGGACTCGACCGCCCCGGTGCAGGTCATGTCGCCGATGGTGCGGTAGCGGACGGTCTCCTCGAAGACGTCTTCACCGTCGATCAGCTCGATGTGGTCCGACTCCGAGAGCAACATCCCGTCGCGCTCGAACACCCGACGCTGGTGGGAGAAGTAGATCCCCGGGATGTCGACCTCCTCCTCCTTGAGGTACTGCCACACGTCGAGCTCGGTCCAGTTGGAGATCGGGAACACCCGGATGTGTTCGCCCTTGCGGTGCTTGCCGTTGTAGAGGTTCCACACCTCCGGACGCTGACCCTTGGGATCCCACTGGCCGAAATCGTCCCGGAAGCTGAACACTCGCTCCTTGGCCCGGGCCTTCTCCTCGTCGCGACGGGCTCCGCCGAACACGGCGTCATATCCGTGCTCATCGATGGCGTCGAGCAGCGTGATCGTCTGCAGCAGGTTGCGACTGGCGCGAGGGCCGGTCTGCTCCACGACCCGACCGGCGTCGATCGAGTCCTGGACCGAAGCCACCACGAGGCGGGCACCGGCCTCGGCCAGCCGGCGGTCACGGAACTCGATGACCTCGGGGAAGTTGTGACCGGTGTCGACGTGCATCACCGGGAACGGGATCTTGGCCGGCGCGAAGGCCCGGATGGCGAGCTCGAGCATCACCACGGAGTCCTTGCCGCCGGAGAACAGCAGGCAGGGGCGCTCGAACTCGGCCGCGACCTCCCGCATGATGTGTATGCCCTCGGCCTCGAGAGCACGGAGGTGGCTCAACTCGTAGCTCATCGTCTCGATCCCTGCTCCATACGTGGACGGGCAATGTACGGGCGGAACCAGTTGGTAGACAATCCTCATGCCGACCACCTCCCCCCTCGTGACCGACGCCGACCACGCCCTGGCCCGTCGGCTGGCCGTCGAGGCCGGTGCCCTGCTGGTCGACATTCGCCAGCAACTGACCGGTGAGGGCGCGGACGCAGGCACCATCAAGGACGAGGGTGATCGGCGGGCGAACGAGTTCCTGATGGCAGAACTGGCGTCGCACATTCCCGCCGACGATCGGGTGCTCTCGGAGGAGTCCCGGGCCACCCACGGCGACCAGAGCCGGCTCGCCGCCTCGCGCGTGTGGATCATCGACCCGCTCGACGGTACGCGCGAGTTCTCCGAGTCCGGTCGTACCGACTGGGCAGTGCACGTCGCGCTGTGCATCGACGGGGTGGCCGAGTGCGGGGCCGTCGCCCTTCCGGCACTCGGTACCTGTTTCTCCACCGCCGATCCGGTGATCCGGGTCGAGCCCCTGCCCGTCCAGCCCCGCGTGATCGTGTCGCGCACCCGTCCGCCGGACGCGGCCGAGCTCGTGCGCGCCGCCGTCGGCGGCGTGGTGGTCGAGATGGGTTCGGCAGGGGCCAAGACCATGGCGATCCTGCGTGGCCTGGCCGACTGCTACCCCCATGCCGGTGGCCAGTACGAGTGGGACTCGGCAGCACCCGTGGCTGTGGCCCGCCACCACGGCCTGCACACGTCCCGACTCGACGGCAGCCCTCTCGTCTACAACAACGCCGATCCGTATCTGCCCGACCTCCTGGTGTGCCGGCCGGAGCTCGCCCAGAGGGCCCTCGACGCAGTGCGGCCCTGACCCGTGGAGTGCAAGACCATCCGATACGAGGTGGCCGATCGGGTGGCCCGACTCACCCTCGATCGACCCGATCGGGCCAACGCGTGGACCGGCCGCATGCACCTCGAGTACCGGTGGGCCATGACCGCGGCCGAAGCCGACCCCGAGGTCCGGGTGATCGTGGTGACCGGGGCCGGCCGGCAGTTCTGCGTCGGTGCCGACGCCAGGGCGCTGGGCGGCCACGTCGACAGGGGCGGCTACGACGACGGCCTGCGGGGCACCGAGCCACCCATGCCGGAGGTGGCCGACGCGTTCGCCGCCGACTTCGCCTTCCAGCTCGGCATGCGAACGCCGGTGGTCGCCGCCGTCAACGGCGCTGCGGCCGGCGTGGGGTTGGTGATCGCCTGCTTCGCCGACGTCCGCTTCGCCGCCCGGGGCGCCAAGCTCACCACCGCGGCGCCCAAGCTCGGATTCCCGGCGGAGTACGGGCTGTCGTGGCTGCTCCCCCGCCTGGTGGGAGCCGGTCGGGCGGCGGACTGGCTGCTCTCCGGGCGCGTGTTCCTCGCCGACGAGGCGGGCGACGCCGGGCTCTTCTCCGCCGTGGTCGACCGCGACGAGCTCGAGCGACACGTCGATGACTACGCCCGGACCATGGCCCGGCACGTCTCGCCCGCGTCGGTGGCCGCCACGAAGGCGCAGCTCTGGGGAGACCTGCTGCACGGCGACCCGGCACATTCGGTGCGTGAGTCGATGCGTCTGCTGCGCGAGATGGCCACCGGCGAGGACTTCGTCGAGGGAGCGGCTGCACTGGCCCAGCGGCGACTCCCGGAGTTCTGATCGGCGACGGCCGCTGCCGGATCGGCCCGACCTGCTGCGACAATGGAACGATGTCGTCCACCGACACCGCCGCACAGCCCCCCGCCGATGCTCCCGCCGACCATGCGATCGGGTCGTTCAGCGACGCACC
>JBPPNA010000218.1:0-4486 GCA_051306355.1 Acidimicrobiales bacterium
GCCACGCTGACCATCACCCCCCGGCACCTGCTGAGCCACACCAGCGGCATCCAGGGCGACCACTTCCTCGACTGCGGACGGAACCCCGACGCGCTCTGGCGCTACGTCTCCACCCTCGAGGACATCGGCCAGATCCACGCCCCGGACGACATGTACAGCTACTGCAACGCCGGCTTCGGCGTGCTCGGTCGGCTGATCGAGATGGCCACCGGCGACCACTACACCCGCGCCCTCCAGCGCCGGCTGCTGCGCCCCCTCGAGCTGACCCACACGCTGACCCTGGCGGAGCAAGCGATCGTCCACCGGGTGGCCGCCGGTCACCACCATGACGGGGACGAGGTCCGCGTCAACCCGTGGACCCTGGCCCGCTTCAACGTGGCCATCGGCGGGGTGATCGCCGACGCCTCCGACGTCCTCGACTTCGCGGCCGTCCACCTCCGGGGCGGCCGCTCCGGGGCCGGCAAGCAGGTGGTGCCCAACCGGGCCCTGGTCGAGATGCGCGAGGGACAGACCGAGGTGCCGGGCACGGAGGACGAACGCGGTCTGGGTTGGCTGATCACCCACTGGGGCGAGGCCGAGGTCCTCGGCCACGACGGCGACACCGTGGGCCAGCGCGCCTTCTTGCGGGTCATCCCCGATGCCGACACCGCCATCGTGGTGCTCACCAACTCCCCCCGGGGCGACCACGTGGCGAACGCCGTCTTCGAGACGGTGGGCGACGAGCTGCTGTCGCTGAAGCCGCCCGTCCTGCCCGAACCGCTTCCCGTCAGCGAGCGACCCGACCCATCGCCGTGCACGGGCATCTACGAGCGACTGCACCAGCGCCTGGCCATCGCCGGCGGCGACGACGACACACTGCGCATGACCACCATCCCCGACGAGCTCTTCGCCCTCGCCGGCATCCGCGAGCGCACCGTGACCCTCGAGCCGGTCGGCGCTCGTCGTTACCGCACCACTGACCCCGACACCGGCATCGCCAGCCTGGTCGTGATGGTCGTCGAGGACGACGAGGCCGACGACGACATGGCTCGACCCGCCTTCGTGCACCACGGCGGCCGGGCCCACGCCCGCATCGCCTGACCCGCCGGCGCGCAGGACCCGGCCAGCAGGTCCCGGTCAGAGCACCAGCAGGAGCTGCACCGAGAACGCCACCAGGATGGCCAACCCGCACAGCAGCGCAGCGATGATCAGTCGTCGTGTGCTCACGACCGGGGAAGCTAGCCAGCCCTGACCGCAACGGCGCGTTCGGCGGTCGTACGATCGGCGTCGATGCGCACCCGACTCCTCGTCACTGCGGTGGCCCTCGCCCTGGTGGCCGGTGCGTGTGGCGGGGGTGGCGACCAGTCCGCCCAGACCGGTCCCGCGGATGCTGGTTCGACGGACTCGGGTCCCGAGGCCGACGGGAAGGTGCTCGACTTCCGGGCCGAGAGCGTCGACGGCTCGACCGTCGACGTCAGTTCCCTCCGGGGCACCGACCTGGTCATCTGGTTCTGGGCGCCGTGGTGAACGTCGTGCAACCGAGAAGCCCCTGCGGTCGCAGCGGTCACAGCAGAACGCACGGACGTCGCCTTCCTGGGTCTGGCCGGACGTGACGACGTCGACGAGATGCAGTCGTTCATCGATCGCCACGGTCTGGGCGACTTCGACCACCTCGTCGACGACGACGGGAGCCTCTGGCAGCGCTTCGACATCGCCTCCCAGCCCGCCTGGGCGTTCGTGAACGACGACGGGACGGTCAAGCGCCTCGTCGGTGCGCTCGGAGAGGACGGGCTGCGGGCCGAGATCGATCGCCTGGTCGCAGCCTGAGGCGGGCGTCGCGTTAGGTTCGTTCTCAGTCGCCCCGTCCCCCTGGATCACTGCCCATGATGTCGATCGCCGGACCCCTGCACCTGCTCGCGGTCGTTCTGATCGTCAGCGGGGCCGCCAAGCTGATCGATCCGGCGCCGGCCGCCACTGCCATGCGCGATGCCGGCCTGCCCCTCCCCTTCCGGGGGCGTCCCGTGAGCGGCATCGTGCTCGGGCTGGTGGAAGCCGCCGTGGGCCTCGTCGCCCTCGCCATCCCCGCCTGGTGGGCCGCCTCCATGCTCGGTGCCGTCTACCTGGGATTCGCCGCCTTCATCCTGCGACTCGGTTCCCGGGACGGCGAGGCCGGGTGCGGGTGCTTCGGTTCGTCGTCCACGCCGCCGGGCACCGCCCACCTCGTGCTGAACCTGTCCGCTGTCGCCGTGGCCGCCGGCGCCGTCATCGGCGGGGTGCCCGACATCGTGGAGGTGTTCGACGACGGCATCGGCGTGGGGATCCCGTACGTGGCGCTCCTCGCCGTCGGCGCCGGCACGCTGCTCGTCGCTCCCGCCCTCACCGCCCAGATCGCCCGGACCCGTTCCGGCGAGGTGCCCCGCTCGTTCGCCTCCGTCACGCGCCGGTAGGTACATGACCCTCTCCGCCACCCTCACCGACCGAGCCGCCGGGTTCCTCGACCGGCGATCCAGCCGGCGCGGGTTCCTCTCGCGCACCGCCGTGGTCGGCAGCGCCCTCACCGTCGCAGGACCCACCTACGTGATGCGGCCCGGCACCGCCTATGCCGCCGTGTGCTCGTGCCTGGGACGGAGCTGCAACTGCACGGACCTGTGCTGCGACGGCTACACCGAGTTCTGCTGCGCCATCTACGGCGACAACTCGTGCCCGGCGAACACCCTGCTGGCGGGATGGTGGAAGGTCGACAACTCGAGCTTCTGCAACGGCGCGGCCCGCTACTACATGGACTGCAACAAGCGGTCCCCGAACTGCGGGTGCGGGTCGTCCGGGGTGTGTCGCGGCAGCGACACGCGTTGCCAGTGCCGCAGCTGCGGCAACCGCAAGGACGGCTGCACGGCGTTCCGCTACGGCAACTGCAACAACCAGGTGTCCTGCGTGGGCCCGATCATGTGCCGGGTGGTCACGTGCACGAAGCCGTGGGAGATCGATCCCGGGTGCTCCACCGTGTCCCGCACCGACAACAACACCCGCAACCACCACCGCGCCTGCCTCGACCCCGTGCGCGATCCCACCGCCGAGGAGTTGGCCTGGACCCGGGCCATCCACCAGGACTACCTCGGCCGCAGCGCCAGCGCGGACGAGCAGACCAGGCTGGGGACCGAACTCGCCAAGGGGCGCAACCGGCAGGTCCTGTCGCTCCAGTTCGCCCGCAGCGACGAGTACATCGCCACCTTCCTCGACGACCTCTACCAGCGGGTGTTCGGGCGCGATGTCGACGAGGGCGGCCGCGCCAGCTGGACCGGCGGGATCCGCGACGGCATGACCCCCGCCCAGGTGGCCTCGGGTCTGTACGGGTCTCGCGAGTTCTTCGAGGCATCGGGCAGCATCGAGCGCTACGTGGAACGGCTGTATGAGGAGATCCTCGAGCGGGCCCCCGACCCCGCAGGCGAACAGCACTGGATCGGCGAGATCGAGGCCGGAAGGCCTCGATCCACCGTGGCCCGCGACTTCTACGGTTCGCTCGAATCCCGTCGCCGACGGGTGGCCGGGATGTACCAGCACTTCCTCCAGCGCGCCCCAGACCCCGCCGGCCTCGAGAGCTGGGCTCGGGCCCTCGAGAACGGCGACGACCTCAAGCTGGCCAGCTTCCTGACAGGGAGCACCGAGTACCTCCAGCGTGCCCCGGTCCGGTTCCCGTCGTGACCGCCCTCGTCTGGCTCCTCACCGTGGTCGTCGGCGTGCTCGCCGTCTTCGTCATCGGGCTCCTGCGCAGTCACGCCACGATCCTGCAAGCCCTGCACGACGCCGGGATCACCCTCGACCCCGACGACGGCGACCACAGCAACACCCACGGCCGGTCGACCCGCCAGACCGCAACCTTCGAATCGTCCACCCCGCCCTCGATCCGCACCATCGACGGCGTCCCCGAGCCCTCCGGCGCCTCGGGCCAACGGGCCACCGACCTGGTGGGGACCACGCCCACGGGTGCCACCCGCACAATCGCCGTCTCCGGCACCGACCAGGCCACGCTCCTCGCCTTCCTCACCACGGGCTGCGCCACGTGCGCCGACTTCTGGGGCGCCTTCGCCGACGGCGTGCAGCTCCCCGCCGACACCCGGCTCGTCGTCGTCACCAAGGGCGCCGAGCTGGAGAGCCCGGCCGACGTCGCCGCCATGGCCGCGCCCCACGTCCTCACCGTGCAGTCGACGCAGGCCTGGGACGACTACTCGGTCCCCGTGGCCCCGTACTTCGCGCTGGTCGACGGGCGGCGCGGCGTGGTCGTGGGCGAGGGCGCAGCCAACACGTGGGAGCGCGTCCGCACCCTCCTCGACCGGGCCCTGGCCGATGCCGGCTTCGGCGGAGGTCAGGTCCGCCGGCGCGACCTCCTGCTGGGCAAGGCGCGCACCGAGCGGGTCGACCGCGACCTGGCACGCGCCGGACTCACCCCGGGGGATCCCCGCCTCTTCCACGAGCCGCTGGTCCGCGACGACCGGCCGGTCTCCGACGGCGA
>JBPPNA010000270.1:0-6070 GCA_051306355.1 Acidimicrobiales bacterium
GCCACCAGAACCAGGAGACCCGACATGTCTGACGAGACCACCGAGAGCACGAGCGAGAGCGAGAACCCGGCGATCGACGCACCGGAGCCCAAGACCGGCGGTCGTCCGAGGACGAACCAGGACTGGTGGCCGAACCAGCTCGACCTCAGCGTCCTCCACCAGCACTCCCCCCGGGGCAACCCGCTGGACGACGACTACGACTACGCCAAGGAGGTCGCGTCGCTCGACGTGGACGCCCTCAAGCAGGACATCGTCGACGTCATGCGGACCTCCCAGGACTGGTGGCCGGCGGACTACGGCCACTACGGACCGCTGTTCATCCGCATGACGTGGCACCAGGCCGGCACCTACCGGATCGAGGACGGCCGCGGCGGTGGTGGTGACGGGTCCCAGCGGTTCGCGCCGCTCAACAGCTGGCCGGACAACGCCAACCTCGACAAGGCCCGCCGCCTGCTGTGGCCGGTCAAGCAGAAGTACGGCCGCAAGATCTCCTGGGCCGATCTCCTCGTGCTCGCCGGCAACGTGGCGCTCGAGGACATGGGCTTCGAGACCTTCGGGTTCGCCTTCGGGCGCGAGGACATCTGGGAGCCCGAGGAGATCTTCTGGGGCCCGGAGGACGCCTGGCTCGGCGACGAGCGCTACCAGGGCGAGGATCCGCTCGACCTCAGCGACACGCCGTTCGGCAACGTGCAGATGGGTCTGATCTACGTCAACCCCGAGGGGCCGAAGGGCAAGCCGGACGCGCTCGCCTCGGCCCACGACATCCGGGTGACGTTCGCCCGCATGGCGATGAACGACGAGGAGACCGTCGCCCTCATCGCCGGCGGCCACACCTTCGGCAAGACCCACGGTGCCGGTGACCCCGACCTCGTCGGGACCGAGCCCGAGGGTTGCCCGGTCCACTCGATGGGCCTGGGCTGGAAGAACGAGTACGGCACCGGCAAGGGGCCGGACACGATCACCAGCGGTCTCGAGGGCGCCTGGACGCCGACGCCGACGGAATGGGACAACAGCTACTGGGACATGCTGTTCGGCTTCGAGTACGAGCTCCGCGAGAGCCCCTCCGGCGCCAAGCAGTGGCACCCCAAGGACCCCGAGGCGCAGGAGCTCGTACCGGACGCCCACCGCGAGGGCGTCAAGCACCCGCCGATGATGGCCACCACCGACCTCGCCCTCCTCGCCGATCCGGAGTACCGCAAGATCTCCGAGCGGTTCCGCGACAACCCGGACCAGTTCGCCGACGCCTTCGCCAAGGCCTGGTACAAGCTGCTCCACCGCGACATGGGCCCGATCTCGCGCTACCTGGGGCCGTGGGTGCCCGAAGCGCAGCTCTGGCAGGACCCGGTGCCCGCCGTCGATCACGAGCTCGTGGGTGACGCGGAGATCGCCGACCTCAAGGCACGCCTCCTCGACTCCGCCCTGTCGGTCTCCCAGATGGTCCGCACGGCCTGGGCATCGGCGGCCACCTACCGGGACACCGACAAGCGCGGTGGCGCCAACGGCGCCCGCATCCGCCTGGCTCCCCAGAAGGACTGGGCGGTCAACGAGCCGGACGAGCTGGCCGAGGTCCTGCAGGTGCTCGAGGGCATCCAGCAGGACTTCAACGGCTCGCAGTCCGGTGGCACGCGGATCTCGTTGGCCGACCTGATCGTCCTCGCCGGCTGCGCCGGCGTCGAGCGTGCGGCCGAGCAGGCCGGGCACGCCATCACCGTGCCGTTCGCCCCCGGTCGCACCGATGCGACCCAGGACCAGACCGACGTCGAGTCCTTCGAGGTGCTGGAGCCGAAGGCGGACGGGTTCCGCAACCACCTGCACGCGGGCAGCAAGCGCCCACCGGAGCAGGACCTCCTCGACGAGGCGAACCTGTTGCGCCTCTCCGCACCGGAGATGACCGTGCTCATCGGCGGCATGCGTGCCCTCGGCGCCAACACCGGCCGAGCGCGCCATGGCGTGCTCACCGACCGACCCGAGGTCTTGACCAACGACTTCTTCGTCAACCTGCTCGACCCCGGCACGCAATGGGCAACCTCCACCGACGAGCACGTCTACGAAGGCCGAGATCGGGCGACCGGTGAGACGAAGTGGACCGCCACCGCCGTCGACCTCGTCTTCGGCGGCAACTCCCAGCTCCGGGCGATCTCGGAGGTCTACGGATCCGCCGACGCGGACGAGAAGTTCGTCGGTGATTTCGTGGCGGCATGGGACAAGGTCATGAACCTCGACCGGTTCGACCTCCGCTGACCGGGTGCGTCCGGTGACCGGTCCACACCGGACCGGTCACCGGGGGTCGAGGCGCACCCACGCCGCCTTGAGGTAGGGCGGGTCACCGGGACCCGAGCGGTGGTCGAGTGGCAGCGTTCTGGTCTCCACGGCTCCCGCGCGTCCGGCGCCTTCCAACCCCCGTTCGATGTGGTCGTGGAATCGCGCCCAGGGCATGCGACGGTAGTTCGTCGACACGAACACCGTCCCTCCGGGATTGCAGAGGGCTGCGGCCCGGGCGACGAGGGCATGCAGGTCGCGGTCCACCGACCACCGCTTCGCCCGGCCCTTGCGGGTCGTGCTGGAGCTGGGCGGATCGACGAGCACGAGGTCGAACCGGCGTCCCTTCTTCTCCAGGCGTTCCATCCACTCCATGGCGTCGCCGTAGATGAAGTCGTGGTCGGTGGGATCGATCCCGTTGAGCCGGAGGTTCTCCCGAGCCCAGTCGAGGTAGTGCTTGGACAGATCGAGCGTGAGCGTCTCCGCGCCCGCCGTTGCCGCGGCGACCGAGAGCGAGCCGGTGTGGGCGAAGGTGTTCAGGACCGTGCGACCGCCGAGTTCGGACGTCAGCAACTCCCGTCTCGTCTCCCGTTGATCGAGGAACAACCCGCTGGAGGTCGCACTCGCCCCGAGGTCGATGCGGTAGCGCAGGCTGAGCTCGGTCACCTCGAACCTCGGGTCGGCGTTCCCGGTCATGCGTTCGGCGAGACCACCGCCACCGCCTCGAGGACGTCGCTGCACGTAGATGCCGCGGAGGCCGGCGGTGTCGTTCAGGGCGTCCAGCCAAGCAGGGGGCAGCGAGGCCTCCGTGTCCCGATAATCGAGAACGAGCGCCACGTCGCCCAGCCGCTCCACCCGCACCTCCGGCAGGCCGTCGGCGTGCCGGTCGATCCAGAGGTAGGCGTCGGTGTCGCTCGGGTCGAACAGGGCCGTCCTCGCTTCGAGCGCCACGAGTGCCCGGAGCCCAGGACCCGACGGGTCGGATCCACCGCCCTGGACGCGGTCGAAGCTGAGCGGACGAGGGACGGCGAGCTCGAGAGGCGACCCATCCGGGTGATCGACCCCGAGACGAGCGGCGTGGAGGAAGAGGCGGGCAGCAGCAGCACCGCCGTGGTCGGCGTCGCCGAGGACCGGGATCCCGAGCGCCTCGGCGTGGATCCGGACCTGGTGCGTCCGGCCGGTGTGCGGCCGAGCCCGGAACCGATCGGCGACCTGACCGCGTTCGGCCAGCTCGAAGTCGGTCATGGCTGCGGCACCGGCGATGGGTTGCTCGCATCGCAGGCGGGGCGGTGCGGACCCGGACCGGGAGAGGAGCTCGTACATCTTCTCCACCGTGCGGGTCTCGAACTGGCTCGCGAGGGTGCGGTTCGCGGCGGTCGACTTGCCGAAGACCAGGACGCCGGACGTCGCCTTGTCGAGCCGGTGCAGGACGGAGAGCGATGTGCCCGGCCGCTGGCGCTGCACCCACTCGTACATGCCGTCCTGGGCATCGGTGTCCGCGCGGTGCGTGTTCACACCCGCGGGCTTGGCCACGGCGAGGACGTCATCATCCTCGGACACGAGCCAGGGTTCCGCGCCGGCGTCCACCACCCGGTCACTCACGAGCTGTGCCGTTCCACGACGCCATTCTCGTGCCGAACCGACGTGGAGCAGAATCGGCGAGCAAGGGGGCGGGGTCGTCAGCCGACGCCGGGTGCGACCACGCCGTTCTCGTAGGCGAGCACCACGAGCTGCGCCCGGTCGCGGGCACCGAGCTTGGACAGGATCCGACTCACGTGGGTCTTGGCCGTGGCCTGGGACATGAACAGGGCCTCGGCGATCTCGGCGTTCGAGAGCCCCCGGGCGACGGCCGCCAGCACCTCGGCCTCGCGAGCCGTCAAGGTCGCCAGCTCCTCGGCGGCCCTCCCCGTGGCCGCCTGCGGTTGCCGGACGAACTCGTCCATGAGACGTCGGGTGACGGTGGGGGCCAGGAGGGCCTCGCCGCCGAACACGATGCGCACCGCAGCGAGGAGATCATGTGGAAGCGTGTCCTTGAGGAGGAAGCCGCTGGCCCCGGCTCGCAAGGCGGCGAACACGTACTCGTCGAGGTCGAAGGTGGTGAGGATCAGCACCTTGGTGCCGGCCAATGCGGCGTCGCCCGTGATCCGACGGGTGGCCTCCAGCCCATCGACGCCGGGCATGCGGATGTCCATCAGGATCACGTCCGGCTGCACGTTGCGGACGAGGTCCACGGCCTCGGCGCCGTTGGACGCCTCCCCCACGACCTCGATGTCCTCCGCTGTCCGTAGGAGGACCGAGAACCCGCTCCGTACCAGCGCCTGATCGTCGGCCACCGCGACCCGGATCATGCGACGACCTCGTTCGTGACGGGCAGGACGGCGGCCACCCGGAACCCGCCGTCGGCACCGGATCCGACGACCACCGAGCCGCCGTAGAGCGCGGCACGCTCGCGCATCCCCAGGATGCCGTGGCCGCCCGGACCGTCCGCCGCGGGCTCCGGCGTGCCCCGACCGTCATCCTCCACCTCGACCACCACCGCCCCGGACCGCAGATGGACCCGGACCGCAGCCCGTCCGGCGTGGGCATGGCGCAGGGCGTTGGTCAGCGCCTCCTGCACGATCCGGTACGCGGCGAGCTCGACGCCGGCTGGAAGGTCCGAGACGTCCTCGCCGATCTCGAGGTCCACGGGCAACCCGGCCAACTCCACCTCCTGCACGAGGCGGGGGAGCTCGGCGAGAGTGGGGGCGGGCGTGTACTCGGCGCCGCCTTCGCGGCCGCGCACCACGCCGAGCAGACCCCGGATCTCGGCCAGGCTCGACCGGCTCGTCCTCGAGATGTGGTCCAGGGCCCGGCGAGCCTCCTCGGGGTCGGTGTCGAGCACGTGCATGCCCACGCCGGCCTGTACCGCGATCACGCCGAGGGAGTGGGCCACGACGTCGTGCAGCTCCTGAGCGATGCGGAGGCGCTCATCCGTCGCGGCGCGGGCAGCAGCTTCGTCGTGACCCCGCTCGAGGGCGGCGAGACGAAGCCGACGCGACTGGACATTGCGACCCACGAGGATGGCGCTCCCGAAGATGGCAGCGTTGGAGGCCAGCTCGCCGGCGTCGAAACCATCGACGTCGGCGACGAAGAGGGCGACGAGCACGAGTGCCGCGATCACCCCGGCCGCGGCCCCCTCGATCGCCGGGCGATGCGCGCCGACCGTGTACGCCCCGACGAGCGCCACGAGCGGAATGACCCCCTCGTTGTATCCGCTCATGGAGAGCGCGGTGAGGGCCGCAGCCGAACCGGCGAACACCGGGAGCGGGTATCGGCGACGCACGAGATAGGGGGCCGTGCTGGCGATGATCAGGGCGAAGGCCGTCGCGTCCCTCGGCTCGTACACGACCGCCGGGTTCCCCCCGGTCGCGGCCGAGGTGCTGAGGAGCCCGAGGAGGACGAACACCGTCCCCATCGCCAGGTCCAGCTTCGTGGAAGACAGGTTCCGCACCCGGTTCCATGTGAGCCGGAGACGAAGTGGGACGTGCACGTGTCCGACGGTACTCATCCCCGCCGGCTCGGACATCGGCTCGCGGGGTGACCATCCCTACATCCAGAGACGTACGCGTGCGGGCGCGATCGATGTCTGCGAAGCGACTCGAGGCGTACCCCCGACCACCCCGTGGGCCGACGACACCCGCCGACGTCCGGCGCATCGTGATCCCCATGACCGCCCACACCGTCCTGGTCGACACCAACATCAAGGAGCAACCGATGCAGACCCTCGAAACCCCGGCACCCGAAACCCCCGCCCCCGAGAACCCGGGGCCCG
>JBPPNA010000273.1:0-5312 GCA_051306355.1 Acidimicrobiales bacterium
CCGTGATCTCCAGTCCTGAGGTTCACGAGTACCGGTACGAGTCGTTCCGGATGGGCCACATGCTGGCCGACATGCGATTCAGCTCCGCCTCCGTCGCACAGGGTGAACGGCTCGATCCCGTGACACTCGAGGTCCTCGGTGGTGGGACCATCTCGATCGGGGGTCCCCGCGATCGACCGCGCGTCGTGACCACCGGGCCACTCACGTGTCCGATGACGGAGGCGTCGACGACCTCTATCATCGAGGCTCGGACCGGGGGATCGTAGCGATGATGGTTGCGATGGGTGCGGGTGTCGCCGTCGTGGTGCTCCTGTTCGCGTTGCTGTCATAGAGAACCAGCACGACGGGTCGACGCAGCCGCGAGGCTGGGTGGCGAGAGGACGGGCACGAGATGGACACGGCGGTCGGGTCGATGCACGTGGCCGAGGACCCTGCGGGTCGCTGGTCGGCGCTGATCCGCCTGGCCTTCGGCATGGTCCTGGCGATGACGACGTGGTTCTCCGCATCGGCCGTGCTGCCCCAGCTCCGGGACGAGTGGGGGTTGTCGGCGGGTGCGGGTTCGTGGCTGACCATCGCGGTGCAGCTCGGCTTCGTCGTCGGAGCCGTCGCATCCGCTGGTCTCAACATCGCCGACCTGGTGCCGCCGCGCCGCCTCATGCTACTGGGCAGCATCGGCGCTGCGACCGCGAACGCCTTGTTGTTGGCGGCGTCGGGGCCGGCGTCAGCGATTCCGTTGCGGTTCCTCACCGGCGTGTTCCTCGCCGGCGTGTACCCGCCCGGTCTGAAGTCGATGGCCACGTGGTTCCAGAGGGGACGGGGGACCGCCCTGGGCGTGATGGTCGGAGCGCTGACGGTGGGCTCGGCACTGCCGCACCTGGTCAACGGGCTCGGCGGCGCCCGGTGGGAGACCGTGATCATCGCCACCTCGGCCCTCACCGTCGTCGGCGGTCTGGTCGCGGAGTTCGTCGGTCGCGACGGGCCGTTCCCGTTCCCACGGGCGAGGTTCGATCCGAGCCAGGCCCGTCGGGCATTCGCCGACCGGGGTATCCGGCTGGCCACCATCGGTTACTTCGGGCACATGTGGGAGCTGTACGCGATGTGGGCGTGGTTCGCGGTGTTCTTCGCCGACCGCCTCGCCCTCGACGGCAGTGGCAGCACAGAGCGCGCCGCGTTCGCAACCGCCGCGGTGATCGGCGTCGGGGGCCTGGGTTGCTGGGTCGGGGGCATGCTCGGGGACCGATGGGGCAGATCGATGACCACCGCGTTTGCGATGGCGATCAGCGGTACGAGTGCCGTCCTGATCGGCGTGTTCCGCGACGCCCCCGTGCCGGTGGTGCTGGGCATCGGTCTGGTCTGGGGGTTCTGGGTGGTGGCCGACTCCGCACAGTTCTCTGCGATCGTCACCGAGCTGGCCGATCAGCGGTACGTGGGCACCGCGGTGACCCTGCAACTCGCGGCCGGGTTCAGCCTGACGGTGGTGACGATCTGGCTGGTGCCAGTGCTCCGCGACTGGCTGAGCTGGCGGTGGGCATTCGCCTTCCTGGCGCCCGGCCCCGCCCTCGGGGTGTGGGCGATGCTCCGGTTGCGCCACTCACCGCAGTCGGCGCTGATCGCGGGAGGGCGAGGCTAGGGGTCGCGATGTCCCCGGCCCCGTGGCCGGTGCGGCAGCGGTCCGCGCTGCGAGGAGGATGTCGACTCGCTGCGGTCCAGACATCGGAGCCGATTCGGTCACCGGGTGAGGCTGTGGACCCAGCGACGCAATCGGGCTGCGGTCAGATCCGTGGGCCGGCCCGACGCCAACCGCCGCAGCGAGCACCTCACGCGGTCCACCACGTCGAGCTCGTGGCGGCAATCGGCACACTCATCCAGGTGCGCCTCGATGTCGGCGACCCGGTCGAGGCCGGCCAGTTCGCCGTCGAGATAGGTCTCGACATCTCGACGCATGCGACGATGGGCGGAATGAAGCATCGGGGCCGAAACCCGGAGCACGAGCCTCCTGTTCCCTGTCGCTCGGGGAATCCGCTGAGCAGTCGCCGGGTTCCCGCAGGATGAATCCGACCCCTGGCGAGCGCGCTCCCACGGCTGACGACGCCTTCGAGCGGTACGTGATGCCCGAGCTCGATGTGCTCCTGCGGGTGGCGATGTCACTCACCCGGAACAGCGCCGACGCCGAGGACCTCGTGCAGGACACACTGTTGCGGGCATACCGGGCGGTCGAGCGGTTCGACGGCCGGTACCCGCGAGCGTGGCTGCTGACGATCATGCGCAACGCGCAGGTCAACCGGGTGCGTCGCCGCCGACCGGAGCTGATGCGCGATCCCGAGGCCGGCGACCGGATCCTCGAGAGCCAGACGCCGCACGACAGCGCCGAGCAGGATGCCTTGCGGGAAGCGTTCGACGCTGCAGTGGAGGACGCGCTCGAGGAGCTGCCCGACAAGTTCCAGCGGGTCGTTCGCCTCGTCGACCTGGACGGGTTGTCGTACCAGGAAGCCGCCGATGTGCTGGGCGTTCCGATCGGCACGGTGATGAGCCGGCTGCATCGCGCCCGTCGCCGTATCCGTGGCCGTCTCAGCGACGACGGTCTGCTCCCGAGGAGGCCCGAATGAACCCCTTCCGTCGTCACGCCGTCGCTGACCGGCCGTTGTCCTGCCGTCAGGTGGGCAAGATCCTGCAGCGCTTCCTCGATGCCGAGCTCGATGAGGTCGCGGCCGACAAGGTCGCAGAGCACCTCGAGGATTGCCGCCGGTGTGGCATGACCGCCGACGTGTACCTGGAGATCAAGGCTTCGATCGGTCGGGACGCGCCGGTCGTGCCCGAGGAGACGATGTCCCGCCTGCAGGACTTCAGCCGGCAGCTGGTTCGCAGTGAGGGAGACGTTCCACCGCCACCGGAGTGATCGATCTCCCGGGGATCGGGGAACAGCGGCGGCGGCGACAGGGTTGCTGAAGGTATGGACCTCGAGCTCTCCGAAGATGCTGCCGCCCTCCTGTCGAAGCGGGGAAGGATCCTCGTCATCGACCTGATCCGGCCCACCGGCTGAGGCAAGGTCGCTGAGGTGGCGGTCGCCACCGAGACGAAGGGGCGGAACCTGACGCCTTACCACCGGCTGCGGCACGACGATCTCGACGTGATGGTCGCCAAGGATCTCGTGCCACTGGCCCCGACCCTGCGGGTCTCGACCCGTCGTTGGGTGACGAAGGGCTTCCACGTCGAGTTCCCGGGCGCCGGGGAGTGCCGGCTGTAGGTCGACTGCCGGAAACGCGCCGTGCGGGCTCTCCATGCCCCCGGATCAGGTGGGTTTGCCGCCAGCCTCGGAGCGCTGGTCGGGTACGCCGAGGAGCTTCAGCACGAAGCCGGGCTCGACACGGGCGGCGACCCGAGCGCCCCAGGCACCGCCGGCCAGGGCGACGAGCACCGATTCACCAGCACCGGACCCGCCGATGAGCGCTGGACCATCCAGTGAGTCGAGCCCCGCCAGCTCGGCGGTGGTGACCACGGCGACGACGACACCGCCCAGAGCAGCGCGGATCGCCGCCGGGAGTCGGTGCGGGCCCCGCAGCACTCGGGCGGTGACGGGCCAACTGGCTGCGACCAGCCCTGGTACGAGGTGGTAGGTCGTCGTCGGCGCTCGCAGCGCCAACGCCGTCCACGCGACGCTGAAGCCCACGGACACCAGCACCGGACCGTGGGCGCGCAGGTACTCCCGCAGCCGGGTCACGATCGACGGTGGGTGGCGATGAGGATCCCCACGTTCGAGACCACGAACGGCACCGCGAAGGTCAGCGCACCCTTCAGCCAGACCGATGCGCTGGCATCGCCGGCGAGTACGACGTCGAGCTGGTTGATGCAGAACAGCAGCGTGCCGACGATCGCGGTGGTGAGCAGCGTCCGTCTCAGGTGCGGCCGATGACCGATGACCGTGAGCGCCTCCGTGGGTCGGGACCACATCGGTGGCGGCACGCCGGCGAGCAACTCGCCGCATTCGCCGCAGTGGGGGTGCCCACAGGGGTTGGGATGGCCCTGGGGGCAGGCGCGCAGGGCGGTGCCGCCTGCAGCTCTCGTCTGCTCGCCGGGCACGGGCTCAGCGTAGGGTTGCTGCATCGTGGGGCGCCGCCGCGTCCAGGAGCTTCGTCGTGATCTGGATCTCGCCTTCGAGCGTGCGATGGACGGGGCAGCGATCGGCGAGACCGAGAAGGCGGCTGCGTTGCTCGTCGTCCAGTGGACCTCGGAGTTCGATCGTCCGCTCGATCCGATCGACCATGCCGGTCGTGGTCTCGCAGTCGGCACAGTCCTCGGCATGCACACGACCGTGAGACAAACCTACGACGACGCCCTCCAGCGGCCACTCCTTGCGGTTGGCGTACATGCGCAGTGTCATGGAGGTGCATGCGCCGAGCCCGGCGAGCAGGAGGTCGTACGGCGTCGGCCCGGTGTCGTCTCCGACGCCGAGCGGTTCGTCGGCGACGAACCGGTGCGATCCGGCGTGAACCCGCTGTTGGAACGTGCCCGTGCCGGTCTCTTCGACGATGACGACACCGGGTTCGGGGTTCGTGGGATCAACGGGCTGGGGTTCCCCCGGGGCGGGGAGGTACCGGCTCGCCCACGAGCTGAGGACATCGGAGACGTAGCTGGCATCGGACCGCCGGGTGAGCAGGTGGTCGGCGCCGTCGAGGGAGACGAAGCTGCGGGGGTGGCGCGCCGCTTGGAAGATCCGACGGGCGTTGTCGACGTCGACGATCTCGTCGACCGGCGAGTGGAACACGAGCAGGGCCCGGCCCAGCGTGCCGATGGCGTCCGCCAGGTTGTGGCTGTTGAGATCCTCGAGGAGTTGGCGTCGGACACGGAAGGTCCGTCCGGCGAGGACCACCTCTGCGTCGCCCTCGCGCTCGAGCTCGTCGCGCACCTCGTCGGGGAAGAGGTTGGTCAGGTGGGCCGGGTCGAACGGTGCCCCGATGGTGGCCACCGCGACCGCTTCCGGGATGCGCGCTGCGGCTGCCAGCACTGCGGCGCCCCCGAGGCTGTGCCCGACCAGGACCGCGGGCGCATCGTGATGCTCTCGCAGCCAACCGGAGGCGAGGACGAGATCCTCGATGTTCGAGGAGAAGTCGGTGTTGGCGAACTCGCCCTCACTCGAGCCGAGGCCGGTGAAGTCGAACCTGAGTACACCGAATCCCTCGTCGACGAGACCGCGGCTGATCCGAGTGGCGGCGGCGAGGTCCTTCGAGCAGGTGAAGCAGTGGGCGAAGAGCGCGAACGCCGACGGCGTGCCGTCGGGCAGATCGAGGCGGGCGGCGAGCTCGTCGCCTCCGGAG
>JBPPNA010000274.1:0-2232 GCA_051306355.1 Acidimicrobiales bacterium
CCGTGTCCGAGCACACCGTGTCCGAGCACACCGTGTCCGAGAACATGGGCCTCGTGGGCCGCGAGGATCTCCACGACATCGAGGCCATCCTCTCCGTCGTCGGCTCAGATGAGGGCGAGACCATCCGCGCCGTCCAGGACAACGCCGATGCCCTGTTCACCTGGAACTATGAGAAGGGCGAGCGCCCTGCCCTGAACCGTCTCTACGAGAAGTCGAAGACCTCGATGTGGAACGGCGAGACCGACCTCGACTGGTCGATCGAGGTCGACCAGGAAGCGGTGGTCATGGCCAACCAGGCCGCCTCGGCGGGCATCGGCCCGGAGATGGATCTGGCCGGAACCCCCTTCGAGAAGTGGTCGGAGAAGGAGTGGTTGCAGGTCGGCATCGAGTCGCAGAACTGGATGCTGAGCCAGTTCATGCACGGCGAGCAGGGTGCCCTCATCTGCACGGCCAAGATCGTCGAGACCGTGCCGTGGATCGACGCCAAGTACTACGCCGCCACCCAGGTCATGGACGAGGCCCGCCACGTCGAGGTCTTCGCCAAGTACCTCGACACCAAGCTCTCCGGCCACTACCCCCTCAACGCCCACCTCGGCCTGTTGCTCGACGACATCATCGAGGACAGCCGCTGGGACATGACCTACCTCGGCATGCAGATCATGGTCGAGGGACTGGCGCTGGCCGCCTTCGGGTTCATCCACCAGATGACCACCGAGCCCCTGCTCAAGAAGCTCCTCCGCTACGTCATGTCCGATGAGGCTCGTCACGTGGCCTTCGGCGTGCTGTCGCTGAAGGAGTACTACGCCGAGCTGTCCGACGCCGAGATGCTCGAGCGCCAGCAGTTCGCCTTCGAGGCCGCCGTCCGCATGCGCGACCGCTTCCTCCAGCAGGAGGTCTGGGACCGCATGGGCCTCGACGTCAAGGAGGTCCTGCCCATCGTGATGCAGGCGCCCGAGCGGGCCATGTTCCAGTCGATGCTGTTCGCCAAGATCGTGCCCAACTGCAAGAAGCTGGGCCTGCTCGACCGCAACGACGGTTGGCTGCGCCAGAAGTTCACCGAGCTCGGCGTCATCCAGTTCGAGGACTGGGCCGACACCGAGGAGGAGCTCGAGATGTTCCAGCTCGCCGAAGGGGAGATTTCCGCCGGCTGAACGTGCTTCCGTGATTCCTGCGACGGGAGCCGTACAGCACGCACGGCTTCTGCCGCAGGAGTTTGCCTACCGGGTTCCTGCGACCAGAGCCGTCCTCGCGGCACGGTTCATGTCGCCAGAACGCGGGATCCGGCTGCGGCCAGTGCCGCCTCGAGCTCGGCCAGGACCTGCAACGGCGAGTGGATCCACCGGCGGTAGGTGGTGCGCACGACGTCGTAGCCAGCGACGGTGAGCCAGTTCTGACGTTCCGTGTCGTTGTCGTGCACGGTCAGGCGGTCACGATGATCCGCACCCTCGAGCTCGAGCGCCACGAGCAGGTCGGGCCAGGCGAAGTCGATCTCCACCGGACCGAAACGAGGAACGACGATGCGGTGGTGGAGTATCCAGCTCCGAACGCCCTCGTCCCGCAGCCAGCGACCCACCATCCGCTCGAAGTCCGAGTGCGGCACCTCGACGTCGAGTACCAGGTTCCGCACCCGCTCGATGCCGAGCCGGCCCGACCGAGCGTGGGCCACGACGGTTGCCGGCAGCAACGACCGAGCGATGTCGTGATGCCGACGGGCGGCGTCGACGAGCAAGACGATGTCGAGCGTCGGGTCGGCTGCGCAGTCGAGGATGGTGCGGCCGACCCCTGTCACCGGGAGGCCGCGGACGAACCCGGGAATGGCCAGTTCCAGGTCGGTGGACTCGTGCACGCGCATCCCGATGGACCGTGGTCGCCGGCCCCGTGGCACCGAGAGCTCGTGTCGGTCGGGCGCATCCAGGAGGTTCCACAACCACGCCGCGGTCCGGTGGGAGAACATGGCGCCGTCGCCCGCGGACAGTGCCCGAGCGAGCAACCGGACGTCCGCCTTCTCTGGCACCCCGGGGACGCGGTACACCCCCCGGGCCATCGGGACGAGGTGCCCTCGGCGGACGGCGGCGTCGACGGTCGAGGCGCACAGCCCGGCCGCGAGGAGCTGACGGCGGGCGACGAGACCGAGCTGGCGTTCGGCGAAGGGGGTGGCGATGGCGTGCAGGCGCACGGGCTTCCTCCGATCGGGGCAGAACGGGGGAAGGCGATCGGGGCAGAACGGGGGAA
>JBPPNA010000053.1:0-11341 GCA_051306355.1 Acidimicrobiales bacterium
CGACGTGGTCCTCGATACCGGCGGCCATGGTCGCCGACCGTCGGAGATCGACCTCGAACCCGGCGTCGCGCAGCTCTCCGGCGAACCGGCGCATGGCGGTGATCACCAGGTGCAGGCGCTGGACGTGACGCGTCGGTCGGAGCAGCGCCTCGCTCTCGACGAGCAGGACGCGGCACTCGCCCGGTGCATGCGAGCCGAGTGCTCCGATGCGCCGGTTGAGCTGGTCGCCGAAGACGAGCACCGTGTCCATGGCCAGCCAGTCAACAGCGGCACAGGGACGAGCGGACCGCGGCCAGAGCCGGGCGACTGGCTCAGTGCGGGAGGTAGGTGCCGAGAATGCCGCAGCACCCCAGCCCCCGCTCCGGGCCGGGCGGGTCGAGCCGATGGACCGAGGCGTGGTGAAGGTGGGCGGCGTCGCCTGCTGCGATCCGGGTGAGCTGGTCCCCGGTCCGCTCGGCCGCCGCCTTCGCTCCCTGCTCCCAGCGGCTCCGCCACGTGTCGTGGTTGACGGAGACGAGGGCCGCCGCCTGATCGAGCAGCGTGTCGAGCGGCGCCCGGTGGCCCGCGTCGAGGGCCCGACGCAGGCCGTTGAACGCGACGACCGCCCGGTTGCGCCGGTCCTCGGCCGGGTCTCGCTCGCCCGCGGTGGTCGTCGCGCCCGCCGGGAGCGTCGCCGCCTCGAGGTAGCGGGCGCGGTCGGCCAGCACGTCGGGATGATCGAGGACGACCATGTCCCCGGCCTCGGGCAGACCCTTGTTGGCCATGACGACGAGGATCTCCAGGTCGCCGCTGTCGTTGACGAGCCGGTGGATCGTGCCGGGCGTGAACCACACGAGCGCACCCGCCTCCAGTGGTGTCTCGGCGAACCCGTCGCCGCTGATCGTCTGCACCCGACCCGTGCCGGCGACGACCCAATAGGCCTCGGTGCACACCGTGTGGAGGTGCGGCGTGCCGCCGGCGAGTCCGTCAGGGGCCACGGTGTCGTACACCCGCAGGTGCGTCAGACCGACCGCGCCAGGCAGCGGCGGGAGCTCAACCGGCGGCACGGCTGCGCACGAAGTCGTCGTGGGCGGCGGCGATGCGGTCCCGGTCCCAGGTGCCGTCGTGCACGATCACACGGTAGGCGAACGACAGCGCCTCGTCAGCGGACACGGACAGGGCTTCGTCCCAGAGGAATGCGGCGTTGAGGAAGTTCGACCAGCCCTCGTCGCCGTAGGTGGCGGCGCGCGTGCTGGCGTACCAGGGCGTGGGATGACGGGGGCTCTCCGGCGCAGCCAGAACGGCGATGCCGACCGGCGCATCGTCCTGCCCGGCGAGACCGTCGAGGGCGCACCAGGCCGAGCGCTCGCCCAGCGCCCGCTCTCGCGCCTCGCCGTCGTCGAGCAGGAGCCGGGTGTCGTGCCAGTCACCGGCGCCGCGGAGGGCGAGGCCGCCGTAGCCGCCCCACGTCGTGAACGGCGTGCGGTCGTAGACGACATCGGTCGGCGCCACGAGCCTCGTCTCGAAGTCGAGTGCGTAGGCGTCGTCGTCGAGCGGCCGGTACGTCCAGCGTCGGTCCTCACGGACAGCCGTTGTCTCCCGGTCGGGGCGGGTCCAGGTGAGGCCGCCGGCGACCGTGACCACGTCGTCGTCCTCGGTGAGCGTCGGCTCGGCGTCGTGGCGCAGCACGCCGTAGGCGTCGTACTCCTCCCAGAAGTTCTCCTCGTTCACGAACTTGATGGTGAACCACAGGCCGTGGTGCCAGGGGTGGTCATCGGGTGCGTTGCGGGTGAGCGTGTGCCCGGCCGGGGTCCGCAGCGGGTGGACGTACGGGCGCTTGCGTGCACCCCACTCGTAGGTGACGCGATCACCGATGGTGACCGAGGTGTCGGTGCCGGTCGTCTCGGTCATGGCTGCCAGCCTCCGTAGAAGTCGTGGGTGCGCTCGATCGGTAGCGCCACGTCCACCCCACGGTCGGCCGACCAGTAGAGGGCGGTGAGCAGCTCGAGCGATGATCGGGCGTCGGCCAGCGTGACGGGCGGCCGGTGGCCCCTGCGGAGCGCGTCGGCGAGGCGGGCGAACTGGCCCTTGTACAGCTCCGGTCCCGGCTCGAACGTGGCGAGCGCCTCGTCGATCGCCGCCTGGTCGTCCTCACTGTCGGCGACGTAGGTCCACGGTTCGCGGTGGTTCTCGTAGGGCTCGGTGTTGCTCTCGGCGCTGAGATGCTCGAACGAGAACCGGTGGCGGCTGATCTCCGCCGGTGACCCGAGGGTCGCCGACATGGTGGCGAACCCGCCGTCGGCCAGCTCCAGCGACACCGACGCGCAGTCCTCGGTCTCGATGGCGTTGACCCGGGTGGTGGTGCGGGCGAAGGCCCGGGTGGGCTGGCCGACGGCGAGCGTGACCATGTCGAGGGCGTGGACGCAGTGGGACAGCAGGATGCCGCCGAGCTCGGTGGCCTGCTTCCCGCGCCAGGCGACGTCGTAGTACTCGGGGCGCCGGCGCCAGCTGACGTCGACCGACACGGTGTGGCAGCGACCGGTGACGCCGGCGTCGATGAGGTGCAGCAGCTTCTGCAGCCCCCGCCCGTAGCGGTACTGGAAGATCGGCATGACCCACCGGCCGGTCTCGGCCTCGAAGTCGATGAGCGCATCGACGTGGACGAGCGACCCGACGAGCGGCTTCTCGCAGATGGCGTGCTTGCCCGCCCGGAGGATGGCGCTGACCTGGTCCAGGTGCAGGAACGGCGGGGTCGCCAGGCTGACCACGTCGACGTCGTCGCGAGCCAGCACGTCCCCCAGGCTCGACGCACCCTCGGCCGCGGTGAAGCTCTGGACGAACTCGACCCTGGACGCATCCGGGTCGGCCACGACCACGACCTCGTAGTCGTCGGGCAGCCGGTTGAACCCGTCGGCGTGCGCAGCACCGACTCCGAGCCCGACGATCCCGACCCGCAGCCTGTCCCCCGACGTCATGGCGCCATCTTGTCAGGCGTCTGGGCTGGACCTGGAGGACGAAGCCGTCACCGGACGGCACCTTGCGAGCAGCGCGTCCACCGTGCAGGTCAGCCGCTCGTGGTCCCCGCGTTGGGCGAGGTCCAGCGCGTACCAGGCGCTCTGGGGCACCTGGTGCAACGTGCGGCCGGAGCGCGTTCACCGACGGGTCTGCCGCGCTCGACGCTTTGCCTGCACGAGCTGCACCCGCTCGGGCATGTCCTTGTAGTGCGGGTCGAGCGGGTAGCACCCCGAGACCAGGCCGGCGCGGGGCGCCGTCGTGCAGTCGCTGAAGGTGCGACACACCAGGCGGCGCTCAAGCGGCCGGCCGGCCAGCACGTCGGCAGGCAGGGTCGGGTAGGACAGCGCCATGCGTCCGAGACCGACGAGGTGGGCGCCGCCGGCCGCCACGACCTCTTGGCCCACGTGGGGCAACCAGTCCTGCAGGTAGCTGTAGCCGGAGCCGACCACCACGACGTCGGGGTGGGCTCGGGTCAGTTCGGTTGTCGCAGAGATCTGGCGGGCGACACCCACGAGCGGGTCCTCCGGTGGGTCGTACCCGTCCGAGGGCGGGAAGTACGCCGGGCGTTGGATGTGGGGCGTGTAGTACGGGCTGCCGGCGGTGGTGCAGACGAGACCGACACCCTCGGCCGCCAGGAGGTCGAACACGGCGTGCGTCTCGGCGAGGTCGATGCCGACTCCGGTGGCGTCCGCGCCGAAGGGCCGGGGCAGGACACCGTCACGCTCGGGCTCCCCGACGCCGTCCTCGCCTTGGCGGAACGGGACGAAGTCGAAGACCGAGATGCGGACTGCGACGGCGAGACCGGGCGCCTCGCTGCGGATGCCGCGCAGCACGCCACGGAGGAAGCAGGTCCGACCCTCGAGGTCGCCGCCGAACGGGCCGGGTCGGTCGCTCGCGGCCAGGAGCTCGTGCAGCAGGTACCCGTGGCAGCACTTGACGTCGACGAAGTCGAAGCCGGCCTCTGCCGTCAGGACGGCGGCGGACACGAAGGCGGCCTGCAGCTCTTCGAGCTCGCCGTCGGAGAGCAGCGCCCCGTCGCCGGCGCCCGTGCGGTCGTCGAGTACCGGGTGCCGGAAGCCGGTGCGGGGATGCGGGGTCCCGTCTGGTCGTGCCCAGCGCCCCGAGTGGGTGAGCTGGAGGCCGGCGACCTGCTCGGGTGACAGCAGCTCCCGCAGGCCGGCGATGTCCTCGACCGTGCCCTCGTCCAGCACGAGCTGGTTCGGGTTGGCCCGGCCCGCCGGCACCACCGCGGTCGCCTCCCCCCACACCAGGCCGGCGCCGCTCTCGGCGAAGCGCTGCCAGCGTCGCCGGACCAGGTCCGTCGGTCGGCCATCGACCGTGCCGTCCCAACCCTCCATCGGCAGCACGGCGAATCGATTGGGCACCGTGAACGGGCCCGCGCTGCCGTCGGTGAAGGTGACCGGTCGGGCCAGCGCGCCGTCGGCCTCGACCCGGTCGGCGACCGGCAGGTGCAGTCCGAGCTCGTCCAACCGAGTTCGGAGCGCGGCCGGGGAGTCGAGGTTCTTCACCTGGGGGTACCGGATCATCCGAGCTCCCCCACGAGCAACTCGACGCGCCTCGCGATGTCGGCCAGTACGTCCCGATCCGCCGCGGGGCGGCGGGGTACGCCGTCGGGCGTGTGGTCGCTGGCGGCCCAGCCTCGCAGCAGGAGGAAGGTGGCCGCGTCGTGGCGGTAGGCCGGCACCGGGGGTCGGAACGCGAACATCCCGAGGTACTGGAGCACGTCGTTCACCTCCCAGAACCGGGCGTCGTCCTCGGCCCACAGGCGGTCGCGGATGGCGAAGAGATCGGGGGCGAACGTCGACAGACCGAGCAGGTAGTCCGACCCGTACACGACCATGTCGATGGCAAGGTCGTTGCCAGTGAGCACCCGGAAGTCGGGACGGATCCGGTCCCGCAGAGCGAGCCGATCCCACTCGGACTGCCGGTCGAGCGACGAGTGCTTGGCGCCGACGCAGGCCTCGATCCCGAGGAGGCCTTCGTAGGCGTCGAGCCCGTAGATGCGGCCGTACGGCACGAACATCGGTCCCAACTCGAACCCGATGAAGCGGTCCAGGTCGCGGCCGAACTGCGCGAGCGCACCGACCCAGGCGTCGTCGTCGAGCGCGTTCAGGCCATGGGACGGGAAGACCACCGGGGTCCCACCGCGTGCGACCACGGCTGCTGCTGCCTCGACGGTCGCAGCGTGGTCGAAGCGGTCGCCGGGTGCGTCGCCCACCTGCGCTCCGGCGACGAAGTCTCCGCCGGTCACCGCCGCGGTGACGTCGAGGACGCGGGAGCGATCCCCACTGTTCAGCAGCTGCACGTAGCCGGTGTCCATGTTCACGGCCGGCACGAGACCCGCTGCCGCCGTGCGTGCGACGTGTGCCTCGAACCCCGCCCAGTCGATGTCACCCTCGTCGCTGAACGGCAGCAGCACCGCCGACATGCCGAGGATGTCGCGATGTCGTCGTTGCTCGGGTGCGGTATCCACGGCCGGAGCCTTTCAGACGTCGACCACCTGCGAGAACACGCCGGTGGCGCCGACGTCGCGGCGGTCGCGGAATTGCACAGCGGGCAGTAGGTGACGGTCACCGGGATGCCGTCGCAACATCTGACAGCAGCGACCAGACCAGACCAGACCAGACCAGACCAGAGCCGATCCGATACCCTGGGCCCATGCGAACGGTCACCGTGTCCGAGGCGAAGGCGACACTGAGCGAGCTACTCGAACGAGTCCTCGCCGGCGAGAGCATCGCCATCGGCCGTCGCGGCAAGGCCGAGGTTCGCCTCGTCGCCCTCGACCGCGACACCGATCCGCGCCCGCTGGGCACGTTCGAAGTCGCCGACTACTGGATGAGCGACGACTTCGACGAGCCCCTCCCCGACGTCGAAGTCGACTTCGACCCGACATGAGGCTCCTGCTCGACACACATGCCCTCATCTGGATGGCCACTGATGCTGGTCGGCTCTCTGAGCGCGCCGGTGCCGCGATCAGCGACCCCGGTCACGACGTCTATCTGAGTTCCGCCAGCGGGTGGGAGATCGCCATCAAGCGATCCCGGGGCCGTCTCCGATTCCCGGACGTCGACCGCCACATGATCAACACGCTACGACTCACCGAACTCCCCGTGACCCTGCGACACGCGTCCGAGATCGGCACCCTCCCCGATCACCATCGTGATCCGTTCGATCGCATGCTCATCGCCCAAGCCCGCAGCGACGGACTCACCATCGTCTCCCGGGATCACACCTTCGCGGCCTACGACGTACCCGTGTACTGGTAGGTCTCCACGGCGGTCGTCGACGCGAACCGCAAGGTGGTCGCGCGGGCGCTGTGGGAGGCGGTCTCAGCCCACCGGGGTCAGCCGTCGATCAGACCATCCACCGCGTCGCTCGGGGCGTTGACCACAGTCGTGTCATGGCCTTCGGTCAACCGTCCGGTCCGCCGGCGTCGAGGCGGGAGATCGATCAGCTGGTCGATCTGTTGCACCAGGCCGGCCACGCCGACTTCCGGGACGCTCGCGGACCGATGGGCCTCACCCAGCGGCAGGCGGCCGGGAAGTTCACGCGCGACGAGGCGGCGGCGTTCATCGAACAACTCGAGGCCGAACTCGACCCCGACAACGTCGAACCCGCCCCACCGCGACCGGTGCCGGAACGCTTGACCGCCGCCGATCGGGCGATCCGGAAGCTCTCCGACGCCGCACTCGCCGCCGAGCTCCAACGGCGGGGCTGGGTCGTGATGGAGCCCTGACCTGTCCGTCGTCGGTCACGCGCCGGAACGTACCGCTCCGGAGGGAGTAGGACTACGGGATGCCCGACCGCCGAGTCCGCACCGCCGGCCGTCTCCTGCTCGGCGGCGCGCTGACCTTCGCCGGCATCAGCCACCTGACCACGGCGAGGGAGGAGTTCCAGGCCCAGGTCCCCGACTGGTTCCCCGCCGACCCCGACCTCGTGGTCGTCGCATCCGGCCTGGTCGAGATCGGTCTCGGGGCCGGCCTGCTCGTCTGGCGTCGCCGGCGCATCGAGGTCGGCTGGACGGCGGCCGCCTTCTTCGTCGCCATCTTCCCGGGCAACATCGCCCAGTACGTCGACGGGACCGACGGGTTCGGCCTCGACAGCGATCGGGCCCGCTTCGTGCGCCTCCTCTTCCAACCCGCGCTGGTGGCATGGGCCCTGTGGTCCACCGGCGCCTGGCGGGAACTCATGGCGCAGCGTTCGAGGCCTGATCCATGAACCGACAGGAGGCGAACGAAGTGATCGGACGGCTCCCGGCGCCGGCCGTGGTCGGTCGTAGGGCTCAGCCGGCGTCGGGACAGTCGGGCTCGTGGGGCAGCAGTGGACGGACCACGAGCACGACCGTGGCGGCCTCAGTGCGCCAGCGGGTGATCTCGGTCGCGTCCTGGAGCGCATCCCGGAGTGTGTCGGCTCGGCCGTCGGTGACGGCCAGGCACTCCCGCTCGGTGAGGGTGACGTCGGCGAACGGCCAGTCGCGTTCGTCGGGCTCGACGCCTCCGGCCGGGATCTCCTCGGGCGGGAGGGGGAGGAGTCGGTACCGGTCGGGGACGTACTCGTCGCCCTCGGCCACGGTGCTCGTCACGAGACCGACGAAGTCGCTGACCCGGCCCCTGGCCTCGTCGTGCTCCGGCTCCATGCCCGGCAACGTGTCGCCGCCCTCCGTGAGGGCGTACACCGAGGTGACGTGGGTCTCGCCCCCGACCACGACCGTGATCGTCGTCGTGCCGGCGTCGGCGATCAGTGTCTCACCGAAGTCCGGCGGCGTCTCGTCGAGCAGACCGGCGTCCTCCGCCGCACCGACGACGTCTCGCATCCGCTCGTCGCTGATCTCGCCATCGAACACTGGGTGCACGGCGGGACCGGGGTAGATCTCCATGACGGCTCCGGGTGAGAAGGTCCGGCCGTCCTCGTAGATGACCGCCGAGGGCAACGATCGGAAGTCATGGCCGACGGGCACGAAGCCGCCGCCCCGTTCCACGCTGACGAACAGGGCATCGTCGCCGCCCCCTGGTTCGTCGTCAGCCGGCGCGTTCCCGTTCCCCTCGTCTCCGGCGACGACGGGCTCGTCGTCGTCCCCACAGGCGGTGGCTGCCGTCAGGAGCAGGAGTGAGATGACCATGGTCGTGAACCGTCTCATGGTCATCAGACGGTATGCGGGGTCGGGCTGGTTCCCCGCCCTCAGTCCGAGCTCGACGGCCGGACCAGGTACTTCTCGCCGGTCGCCTGGCGGCCGTAGGCCGAGGCCGCGTCCACCGTGAGCGCGTCCTCGAGCGACACCGTGGCCGTGTAGCTGCTGGCGAAGGTGGTGGTGATCTCCTCTGCGACGCGCCGGCGGAGCGCGTCGGCCCGCTCGGGGCCGACCCGCTCGAGGAAGTACGGCAGCAGCCACCCACCCACGCCCCACGCCATGCCGTAGGTGCGACGGAGCTCGGTCGGGGAGCGGTCGAGTCCGCCGTAGACGTACACCTGCTTGTGGGTGGTCGATCCGTACCGCCCGACCGCACCTTCCTTGGTGGCCTGCGCCGTCTCCATGGCCTGCAGGATCTGGTCGGCGAGCGAGCCACCACCGGTGGCGTCGAAGGCGATGGTGGCGTCGACCGCGGCGACGGCCTCGGTGAGCGATCCTCGGAAGTCGTCGTCGCTCGAGTTGCACACGTGGGTGGCGCCGAGGTCGGTGAGCAGGTCGACCTGCTCCTGACGGCGGACGATGTTGACCAGCGGCACCCCGTCCTCCAGGCAGAGCTTGACCAGCATCTGGCCGAGGTTGGAGGCCGCAGCGGTGTGGACCAGGGCGGTGTGGCCCTCGAGCCGCGTGGTCTCGATCATGCCCAGCGTCGTCAGCGGGTTGACGAAGCACGACGCACCCTCGGCGGCGGAGACCCCGTCAGGGAGGACGAGGCACTGGTCGGCTGGCGCCAGGCGACGCTCGGCGTACATGGCCCCGCCCGAGGCGGCGACGGTCTTGCCCAGCAGGGCCTGCGCGGCCTCGGACGAGCCGGCTGCGACGACGGTGCCGGCGCCCTCGTTGCCCATCGGCAACGCCCGCCCGACCCGGGCCTGCACCATCGACAGCAGGTGCTCGGGGATGTCGGCGACCAGCCTGCGGTCATCACCCTCCCCCGACGACCGGAGAGTCCGCAGGTCGGCGGGCCCGAACATCGGCCCGAGGTCGGAGGGGTTGATGGGGGCGGCCTCGACCTGGATCGCCACCTGATCCTCGGTGGGCTCGGGGATCTCGACGTCGGCGATGGTCAGCTCCACCGTCCCGTCCTCGGTCACGGTCGATCGGATCTGGCGTGCCATGTGGTGCGGCCTTCCCTCGTGGGGTGGAGTGCGGGTGCAGGCTCACTGTGTCACGTGCCGGCGGCGCCCACGCCGGTCCCACGAACAGCGCGAGCAACGAGCGACGGACATACCCCGACCCCACGGTCGACGACGCCGTCGGCGACCCGGGACGGCATTCAGGAAGCGACGGCGACCGCGAGGAACACCCCGTAGCCGACGAGGAGACCGACGCCTTCCCGTCGGGTGAGGCGCCCACCGAGTCGGGCGAGCACGACCACCACTGCCAGCGCAGCGAGCATGACGAGCATCGGCGGTCGCAGCACCGTGGTGTCGGTGATCTCCAGCGGCGTGATGACCGCAGCTGCGCCAAGCGTCATGGTGGCGTTGTAGGCATAGCTGCCGATCACGGCGGCGACGACCGCTTCGCTCATCCCGCGGCGTGCCGTCGACCATGCCAGGACGACGAGCTCGAACGCGGTGGCGAACCCCACGATGGTGAGGGAGAGCTTGGTCTGGCTGGTCTCGACATCGGTGAACCGGCGAACGGCCTCGACGAGCAGTGATGCACCGGTGACGATCGCCGCCGTACCGGCCAGGACGAGGAACAGCGCCCGCCCCACCCGGCTCTGTGTGTCGGGGTCCTCGTCGAGCTCGGCAGTCTCACCGAGCGACGGTGGCTGCCGTTCCCGAATCCAGATCCACGCCACATAGCTGGCGTAGGAAGCCACCAACACCAGCCCCTCGACACGGCCGACCGAACCGTCCCACGCGAACCCGACCGCGAGCGCACCAACCGGCAGCCCGAGCACCGCATACCGCAGAACCCGCCGAGAGAACGGCAACGGCCCGATCAGCGCTGCTACCGGCAGGGCAACGAGACAGATGGCGGTGTTGGCCCCCACGACATCGCCGAACGCAACAGCCGGGACGTCACGGACACCAGCTGCCACCGCAGTCGCCAGCTCTTCGGGTTCGGCACCGGCGAGCAGGATGGCGAGCGCGAAGGCGCTGACACCGAGCCGAGCAGACGCTGCCGCGAGGTTCTCGGCGAACTGCTCGGCTCCCCAGACCACCAGTCCGATGCCCACGACCAACATGGAGGCCTCGATCATCCCCGGTCTTCCACCTCAGCGCGACAGCACAGGAACGTCAGGACGTCGACCAGTTCCCCGCAGCCCCAGCATCACACGGTTCGAGGATGGCGCAGTATCCGTCGCAGTCGTCCGGATCCTGGCCGGCAGCTCGTTCGGCGAGCTGGCCGAGAAGGTGCCGGGTCTCGGTGAGCTCGCGGATGCGGTGGTCGACGTCGGCCAGGTGCTGGTGGATGAGGTCGGTGACATGACCGCACGGCGGTCGGCCATCGTCGGAGATGTCCAGCACCTGTCGGATCTCGGAGAGGGTGAGCCCGGCGGTCTGGGCGTGGCGGATGAAGGCGATCCGCTCGACGGCGTCGGGTTCGTAGTCGCGATAGCCCGACGGAGTCCGTGCCGGATCGGGGAGAAGTCCCGCAGATTCCCAGAACCGGACGGTCTTGGCGGTGACGCCGGCGTGGTCGGCCAGCTCTCCGATGCGCATCCGGACCCCCCTTGACCTTCCTGTCGACTAGAAGGTTTATCGTAGCTGGAGACAGCGGAGAACCCGCCCTCGGGAAGGAACGCCATGAGACTCGAACTGCTCTACTTCGATGACTGCCCCAACTGGATGATCGCCGCCGAACGTCTCGACGATCTCGCAACCCGCCGCGGACTCACCGTAGAGCGTCGCACCGTCACGACCGCCGAGGAGGCCGAGGCCACCGGGTTCCGCGGTTCGCCGACGATCCTGGTCGACGGCGAGGATCCGTTCGCCTCGGGTGACGAGCCGTTCGGACTGGCGTGCCGCGTCTACCAGACGCCTGACGGGCCGGCGGGATCACCCACCATCGACCAACTCGAAGCCGTCGTCGATGAATGAGCGGTACCTCACGGCCGTCGCAGTAGTCGGTGCGCAGGCGGGCTGTGGCACCACGGCGCTCATCGCCGTGTTGGCCCGGCGGGCTCGC
>JBPPNA010000072.1:0-5677 GCA_051306355.1 Acidimicrobiales bacterium
ACGGCCATGATCGCGCCGGTGCCGTAGGTGACCAGCACGTAGTCGGCCAGGTAGAGGGGCACCGGACGACCCGTGAACGGGTTCATCAGATGCGCACCGGTGAAGACACCGCGCTTGTCGAGCCCGCCCTCCGACGACAGACGGTCAATCTCGGAGGTGTTGCGGGCCTGGGCGATGAAGGCCTCGACCGCAGCCCGCCGGTCATCGGTGGTGGCTGGCAGCGCCAGCTCGTGTTCGGGGGCGAGCACGGCGTAGGTCATGCCGAACCCCGTGTCGGGACGAGTCGTGTACACCCGGACGGACAGCCCATCAGGGTGGAGCTCCCCGTCGGCGTCCACCACATCCATCGCGAACTCGGCGCCCTCGGAGCGCCCGATCCAGTTCCGCTGCATGGTCTTGACCCGTTCGGGCCACTCGACCAGATCCAGGTCATCGAGCAGCTGCTGGGCGTAGTCGGTGATCTTGAAGAACCACTGCTCCAGGTCACGAGCCTCGACGAGATCGCCGGAGCGCTCGCAGGTGCCATCGGCCAGGACCTGCTCGTTGGCCAACACCGTCTGACAACCCGGGCACCAGTTGACCGCGGCCTTGCGCTTGTAGGCGAGTCCGTTCTCTAGGAAGCGGAGGAAGATCCACTGGGTGAACTTGATGTAATCGGGCTGGTGGCTCGTGACCCTGCGGCGCCAGTCGTAGACCCCGCCGATGCGCTGGATCGAGGAGGTCAGCTCGGCCATCTTCTCGTCGGTGTGGATGCGGGGGTGGATGCCGGACTGGATGGCCGCGTTCTCGGCCGGCAGACCGAAGGAGTCGAACCCCATCGGCGACAGCACCGCGTGACCCTGCATCGTCTTGTAGCGCACGATCAGGTCGCCGAAGGTGTAGTTGCGCACGTGGCCCATGTGGGCTGCGCCCGAGGGGTACGGGTACATCGACAGTACGTAGTATTTGGGGCGCGGATCGTCTCGATCGACCTCGTACGTGCCCTCGTCGAGCCACCGCTGCTGCCACTTGGCCTCGACGGCTTGCGGATCGTAGGCGGGCAGGCGTCCGTCCACGATCTCGTCGGATGCGGTCTGGTCGCCCATGACCGGCATCGTAACCAGGCCGCCCGACCGCCCCGATTCCGAGAAACCGATCCGATTGCGTGTGCAGAAGGCAACGTGATCTATCGTTGTGATCCCGCCAGTCGTGGATCCCACGGCTCGACGACCCGGGGCTATAGCTCAGTTGGTAGAGCGCTTCCATGGCATGGAAGAGGTCAGGGGTTCGATTCCCCTTAGCTCCACGTGTTCTCGCCCTGCGGGCCAGAACCCCGAGTTGCCCGGCTGCGCCTCGCAACCACTCTGACGGCAGATCACGAGGCCCACGAGAGTCGCAGATCATGACCTCCACGCCCCCCGGACTGCCCGAACCTGATCTGTACGTGGGGATGCCGGACGGGCGGCGGGTCGCGGTGGACGACCGGGGTGACCCCGACGGTCGGCCGGTGCTGTTCTTCCACGGAACGCCCGACACCCGGGTTGCTCGCCACCCCGACGACCGCATCGCCGCCGACCTCGGCATCAGGCTCGTCGCCGTCGACCGGCCGGGGCTCGGGGCCTCCGACATCGACCCGGACGCCACTCCGGGAACGGTGGCCGACGATCACGTCCGGGTCCTCGACCACCTCGGCATCGAGCGGGCCGGCGTGTTCGCCTGGTCAGCCGGAACGATCGCTGCGCTCGCCTTCGCGGGGTGGCATCCGGCCCGCACCACCCGCACCACGCTGGTCGCCCCGCTGATCCCTGCCGACGGCTATTCGTACAACGGTGTACTGCACGGCGCCGACGACAGTCGCCGCCTGTTCGCCGAGGTGCTCGCCACCACCCCGCCCGACGAGGCCGGGCGCGAACTCGCCGTGTGGCTCGTGCCGCCGGAGGTCGACGACACGACTGCCCGTACCATGTTGGCCGCGAGCATCGATGCGGTCCGCCACGTCGACGGCGCCGGGGACGCGCTGGTGGCGGCCCTCATCGGCAGCGTGCTCCAGGGCCTGCGGGGCCTCGAGCGCGAGATTGCCGCCCAGGCGACCATCCTCGGCTCGGTACTCGACGAGGTGGCGAGCAACGGCGCCATTCACGTGGGCGCCCGAGATCCCGTGACCCCGCCGGCCATGGCCCGGTGGCTGGGGCGTCGGCTCGGTCTCCCCGTGACGGTCCATCCCGACCAGGGGCACCTCCTCGCCATCGACCGGTGGGCCGAGCTCCTGGCCGAGGCCGGTCAGCCCGGGTCGAGAGATCCCGAGCCGGCGGACCCCGGTGCGCCAGGCCCCGGTGCGTCGGGGTCGACCCAGTCGATCTGCGCGACGTCGGACCAGAGCCGCTCGAGCTCGTAGTACTGGCGCGTCTCGGTGTGGAAGACATGCACGACGAAGGCGCCGAAGTCGGCCAGGACCCACTCCGCCTCGTTCTGGCCCTCGATTCGGGAGGGATGGGGGCCTCCGTCCTCGGCCACCTGCTGTTCGATGTCCTGCACGATGGTGCGCACCAGTCGGGCATTCGACGCCGAAACGATCACGAAGTAGTCAGTGATCGCCAGGACGTCGCCCACGCGCAGCACGAGGATGTCGATGCCACCCTTGGCGTGCGCCGCCCGAGCAGCGACGATCGGGAACCGGGGATCCATGTGGTCGACGATGCTGGTGGACGACAGGCTCGTCGCCGAGGGATCGGGCCTTCCGGACGGGGTGGGATCTGGGTTGCTCATCGGCGAGGTTCATCCATAGTCGGCCCCGAGCGTAACGGTGATGTCGGCTGCATCCGTTGGTCGGGGCTCCTCGACCACCTCGCCCACGCCGAGGATGTCGACAATCGCCAGTGCCTCCTCCCGGGTTTCCTCCCCCACGTACCGCACGGTGGTGGTGTCGTGATCGAGAGATCCGGCGTTGCCGATCAGCACCAGTTCGACGCCGGCGGGCGGAAGATCGGCCGCCACGGACGATGCGATGCTGGTGTCGGTCGTCCCGTTCAGGAGGCGGAGTCTGGCGCGGGCACCCGGTGCCGATGACACGGGGAAGGGCACGAGGCGGGTGAGCAGCTCGGTGACCGGGCCACCCTCGGGGAAGAACGCGCGTTCGGGTCCGTAGCGATCATCACCCACCGGACGGACCGGGAGGGTCTCGACGACCGCGGATCCTCGGGCGAGGGTCCGAACGAAGCGCCCGATCCCACTGTCGAGCTCGCCGGGGACGGCGCCGGCGGTGCCCTCGTCCTCCACCGCCTCCAGCCAGGCTTCCCAGAAGAGCTGGTGCCGGGCGAGCCGGGCGAGATCCGACCCCTCGAAGTCGTCGGCTTCGAGATATGCCGCGACATCGGAAGCCTCGAGGTCGATGGTCCCGATGGGGAAGCGCACGTCGCCGTCGATGCGCAGTTCGTTCGGGTTGTCGAGGGTGATCGGTGCCACGGGGGCGACGAGGTCCGCCCACCGCCCAGCGTCCACCACCGCAGTCTCCAGCATGGCCGCCCCGAGCAGACCACTCACCGACTGCGCCGCGAACTGGGCGTCACCGAGGTCGTACGCCGCTTCGACCGGGATGTCGCCGAAGGCGGGGATGTCCGCCACGGTGCGATCGGGTACCAGCACCACCCCACCCCCGGCACCATCGGGATCGGGCAGGGTCAAGACCGTGATCGCGTCCAGCAGGCCGTCGACGTCGTGGAGCATCACCAGGGTGGGTGTCGGGTCCACCAGGGCCTCGAATCCCGGAGCGGTGGGATCGTTCACGGGCGTGAACACCTCGCCCTCGGTGCTCGAGCGGATCAGCCGCGTTCCGGCGTAGGCGAGTCCGACGCCGGCGAGGAGCAGTCCGGCCAGGACACCGAACGCCAGGACGACGAACCAGGTCGGCCGCTGCCGCCGCGCTGGCACCGGTATGGGAGTGCTCGTGCGTGTCGAATCGTGCTGCTCGGCGTGAGCCCGGACCGCGGCGCCGATGTCCACCGACAGGAGGGCTGCGAGACGCCGATCGCGTTCGTCGGGGGACTCGTGGCCTCCCTGCCCGTCACCACTCACGTCGGGCCACGATAGAGGTGGCGGTCCCGTATGCAGGTGATCACGTCGCGTGGCAGCAGGTAGTGCAGCGGGCGGCCCTCGGCCACCCGCCGACGCAGCTCCGTCGATGACACCTCGAGCTTCGGCACCTCGACGAAGGTCCCGCGCCACCCGGCCGGCAGCGCGGCCGGCACAGATCCCGGGCGGTCCACGACGACCAGGGATGCCAGCGCCCTCACCTCCTCCACCCGCTCCCACGTTCGGATGCCGGCGGCGGCATCGGCTCCCAGGATCAGTTGGAGCTCCGCCCCCGGATGCTTTTCGCGGAGCTCGGCCAGGGTGTCGGCGGTGTAGCTCTCGCCTCCCCGCTCGATCTCGCACGCCGACGCCTCGAGGCCTTCGACGCCTCGCACCGCTGCCTCGACCATGGCCAGACGATCGGCAGCCGAACTGATGGCACGGGACCCCACCTTCTGCCATGGTTGGTTGGCGACGACGAGCAGCACCCGGTCGAGGTCGAGCTCGAAACGGACGTCCACCGCCGTGACGAGGTGGCCGACGTGGGGCGGGTCGAAGGTCCCCCCGAACACGCCGATCCGTTCGGTCATCCGGCCAGCGTACGCGCACCGTATTGATGTGTGGGCCCCGGCTCACCCTGTGGGAGACTGATCCATCCCCCCACCGGGTAGGACTTCGGATCCGGGTGCCCTGGTCAATCACCGACTGTGACTTCAGTCACCGCACCCGATGGAATCACACGCCTGCAACCCTCGTTGGAAGACATGTCATGAGCGACTCAGTAGGTCAATACCTCAACGAAATCGGCATGGTGCCCCTCCTCACCGCAGAGGAAGAGCGTCAACTGTCGCAAACCATCGAGAAGGGCCGTGAGGCCCAGGATCGACGCGACGCCGGCGAGCCGGTGTCCCGGGAGCTCCGCCGGGCGGTGGGCGACGCCGCGGCGGCCAAGGACCGGTTCATCCGGGCCAACCTCCGTCTCGTGGTCTCGATCGCCCGCCGGTACCCGCTGCCCCCCTCGATGGAGCTGCTGGACCTGATCCAGGAAGGGAACCTCGGCCTCGAGCACGCCGTCGACAAGTTCGACTGGCGCAAGGGGTTCAAGTTCTCGACCTACGCCACCTTCTGGATCCGCCAGGCCATCGGTCGGGCCCTCGACCAGAAGGCGTCGCTGGTCCGTCTCCCCGGCGATCGTTCTGCCAGCCTCCGAGCTGCGCTCCGCCACGCCTCGGGTGAGGGCGGCGAACTCGATGACGAGCACGCCCGCCTGCACCGGCTCACCACCCCCACGTCGCTCGACCGTCAGGTCGGCGACGATCCCGATGGGTCCGAGCTGGTCGACCTGTTGGCCGATTCAAAGGCCGGGCCAGAGGCCATCACCCTGGCCCGCGCCGAAGACGAGATGGTCACCGGCCTGCTCGACGTCCTCGAGCCCCGAGCTCGTTTCGCCGTCGAGCAGCGCTTCGGCCTGAACGACGGCCGCACCCGCAGCTACCGCGAGGTCGGCGAGGAGCTCGGCGTCACCGCCGAGGCGGCCCGCCGGATCGTCAAGCGGGCGGTCGACGAGCTCAAGGAAGACGCCGCCTCGATCGCAGCCGCATAGCGGCGCCGCACGACCCCACCGAGCACG
>JBPPNA010000077.1:0-14687 GCA_051306355.1 Acidimicrobiales bacterium
GTCGGTTCTTGGTGAGCACCATCACATGCCCGCGCCGTTCGACGAGTAGGTGCTCCTCCGGCGGCGTCTCCGTCACGGTCACGGCTTCTCACTCCGGACGACCCACATCGCGAAGAACTGCGCGGCGCCGCCGTAGGCGTGCCCCACCGCCGTACGGGCCCCGTCGACCTGGTGCTCGCCGGCCTGACCCCGCACCTGCATGGCCGCCTCGGCGAAGCGCAACATGCCCGAGGCGCCGATGGGGTTCGACGAAAGGACCCCGCCCGAGCAGTTCACGGGCAGGTCACCGCCGATCTCGGTCGCACCCGTCTCGGTGAGCTTCCACCCCTCGCCGGTGGCGGCGAACCCGAGGTTCTCCATCCACATCGGCTCGTACCAGCTGAATGGCACGTAACACTCGACCACATCGACCTCGCGGAAAGGATCGGTGATCCCGGCCTGGCGGTAGACGTAGGCCGCGCAGTCCTGGCCGCCCTGCGGGTTGACCGGGTCGCGACCGGGAAACTGTCCGAGCTCGCTGCGGATGGCGGTGCCGTGGATCCAGGCCGGTGGCTTTCCGGCGGCGTCGCCGCCCTTCTCATCGGTGAGCACCATGGCGCATGCCCCGTCGGAGGCAGGACACGATTCGAGGCGTCGCACCGGTTCCCACACCATCGGCGAGTCGCGCACGGTCTCGAGCGAGATGTCGTCGAGCTTGAGGTGGGCGTATGGATTCTTGAGAGCGTTCTTGCGGTCCTTCACCGCCACCATCCACCCCACATAGTCCGGGGCGTTCGATCGCGAGATGTACGCCCTGATGTGGGGGGCGAAGTACCCCCCGGCACCCACACCACCGCTCCGGCCCCCGGAGAGACCCCACGAGGTGTCGCCCTCCGATTGCTTCTCGAACGCGACGGTCAGCACCCGCTTGCGGACGCCGGACGAGACCAGGTGGGACGCGACGACCGAGGTCGACCCGCCGACACTGCCTGCGGTGTGGACCCGCATGATCGGCTTGCCCGCGGCACCCAGCGCGTCGGCCAGGTACAGCTCGGGCATCATGACGCCCTCGAAGCTGTCGGGCGCGGTGCCGATGACGACGGCGTCGATGTCCCTCCACGTCATCTCTGCATCGTCGAGGGCACGTTGACCGGCCTCGCGCAGCAACCCTGCCAGTGAGACGTCGTCACGCACCTTGGCGTGGTGCGTCTGACCGATGCCGACGATGGCGACCCGTTCAGCCATGGGTCACTCCCCCTCCAGGACGCAGACCAGGTTCTGCTGCAGGCAGGGCCCGGAGGCCGCGTGGCCCACGGTGCGGGACCGACCGTGCTCGTTGATGTGGCGGAAGGCCTCACCGATGCGGATGAGGCCACTGACCATGGTCGGATCGCCGCACAGCGGCCCACCCGACGGATTGACCTCGACGTCGTCGCCGAGGCCGAGCGCCTCGCGCAGGATCAGTTCCTCGTGACTGAAGCGGGCGTGCAGTTCGGCGACCTCCACGGCCCCGTCACCCACCCCGGCATGCTCCGCTGCGAGGCGCGCCGACCCCGAGGTCGAGAGGTCGCGCACGCCGGGGTAGTGCGGGTCGGTGCGGTGGTCGATGCCCCGGATCCAGGCGGGCCGGTCGCAGACTTCGCGAGCACGGTCGCCAGCCACCAGGACCATCGCTGCGGCGCCGTCTGCGGGCACCGGGCAGTCGCCCGCCCGCAGCGGTGACACCAGGTGGGGCTCCGCCAACAGATCGTCGGCAACATCCTCGCCGCTGATCAGCGCGTCGGGGTTTCCCATGGCCGAGCGACGGCTCCGCGCCACGACCTCCGCCAGATCGGATTCGTCGTGCCCATTGGCGTCGAGGAACGCCCGGGCCTGCAGCGCAGCCATCGAGACGTGATCGGCCCACAACGGCATGAGGTAGTAGGGGTCGTTCTGCAGGCAGAGCACCTCGCGGAGGTCGCCGCGCGAGGAAATGCCGGAGGAGAAGACGAGCGCGGCGTCGACGTCGCCGTGCTGTAGACGGACCCACGCTTCGTAGAGGGCCCAGGCGCCGTCCATCTCGACGTGGGATTCGGAGATCGGTGGCCAGGCACCGGTGGCCTCGAGGTTGCCGACGAAAGCGAACGGCGCCCCCGCCAGGTAGTCGGCGCTCCCGGAGCAGGTGAACCCGATGTCGCGACGGTCGATCCCCGAGGCGCCGATGGCCTCGGTGATGACCGGGTACAGCATCTGCGTCTCGGTCACCTCGACCTGCGCGAGAGCAGGCGACTGGGCGAACGAGACGATCGCGACGTCTCTCACAGGGTGTGCCTCTCGTAGGTGGACGGTTCGGCGTCCGGTTCCCCGTTCGGTCGGAAGCCGTGGATGGCATTCCCGAAACCGAAGCCCCGAGGATCACCTCCGTCGTCGTCGCGCTCGGACGCATCCGCCCACACCGCCTCGACCCGCATACCCTTGCGGATCTCGTCGAGCGGGATGTCGACCAATCGCTGCTGGCCGATGGTGCCATCGGCCCCGTCGAGCAGGATGCTGGCCAGGGCGTAGTCCTGGCGTTCGTTCTGGCCGTGGTACTGGATCGGTGTGAGCACGGTCCAGGAGGTGACGATGCCGTGGTCGCCCACCTCGACGACGTCGTCGTCCCAGGTGGTCTCCACCACGCAGATGGGGCAGAAACCCCGTGGCGGGACGTACACCAGACCGCACTCGGGGCACTTGTGCCCGCTGATCGTGCCCGCCGCGAGGCGGCGCCCGAACTCGGCGTTGACCGGCGACACCCGGACGGCGTAGTCGAGGCTGATGAACTGCGTCATGAACTTGAGTCGGCCGTCAGCCGTCTCGGTGGCGGTGCCGGCCGACGTCTCGTTCATGATCCCTCCGGCTCGAAGCATTCGATGTCGGTGATGTGGCCCTCACGCTCGTCGCGCCAACGCACCCGCACCCGCATGCCGGTCGACACCTGCTCGGGCGAACCGGCGTCGAGGGCGTGGAGCAACGTGGTGTCGGCGCCATCGAGCTGGACCATGGCCCATGCGAAGGGGCGATCGAGTGGGTGCTTGCGCAACGGCTCGGCGACCCAGGCCCAGTTCCGCACCGTGCCCATGTCGGCCACGTCGACCAGGTCTTCGACGGCATCGCCGCTCTCGGGGTCATACTCCAGCGGGGGCACCAGCACGCGCCCCGCGCTCGTCCTGCTCCCGACGATCCTGCCGTCGCGCAGTGCGGTGAGGAACGCTCCCACCACCGGGCCGAGGCTCCGGCGGTAGGGCAGCTCCATCGTGAATGTCGACTCCCCCGATGTCACGGTCCGCAGTAGAACACATTCTACCGAGGGACGCCAGCGATCCCCTCTGGCTCAGGACCATCTTCGTTGCCGAGTGCTGGAGAACGTGTTCTACTGCTGGCCATGGCCTTCAACCTCGCCGACTTCATCGAGCACACCGTCGACGCCGTGCCCGACCGGACGGCGCTCATCTGCGGTGACCGACGGGTGACCTACGCCGAGCTCGAAGCGCGCGCCAACCGGTTGGCGCATCACCTCGTCGCGCAGGGCATCGGTGAGCAGGACCATGTGGCGATCTACTCCTTCAACAGCATCGAGTACGTCGAGACCATGGTCGCGGCGTACAAGCTGCGCGCCGTCCCCATCAACGTGAACTACCGATACGTCGAGGACGAGCTGCGGTACCTGCTCGACAACTGCGATGCCAAGGCCCTCGTCTTCCAGGCCCGGTTCGGGCCGCTGGCCACCAGCGTCGCCGAACAGCTCCCCCTGCTCGATCATCTCGTCACGGTCGACGACGGCAGCGAAACGCCGGGAGTCGACGGCGCCGTCGACTATGAAGCGGCGCTCGCCGCCGCCTCTCCGGCGCGCGACTTCGAGCCACGCTCGGCCGACGATCTCTACATCCTCTACACCGGCGGCACCACCGGTTCGCCGAAGGGCGTCGTGTGGCGGCACGAGGACGTGTGGCGCACGCTCGGCGGCGGGATCGACTTCATGTCCGGCGTCAGGATCGAGGACGAGCACCAGATGAGCCGGGAGGCATCCGAGAGTGAGCCCACCGCCGGGCTCGTCCTCGCTCCGCTGATGCACGGCGCTGCGCAGTGGGGCACGCTCGGCGGTCTGATCCGGGGCACGACCTCGGTCCTGCTCACCCACTTCGACGCGGACGATGTCTGGAGGGCGGTGGAGGAGCACGGCATCAGCGGCATCGCGATCACCGGCGATGCCATGGCCATCCCTCTCCTCGATGCCCTGGAACGCGACGACTACGACCTCTCCTCGCTGGTCTCGTTCAGCTCGACGGCCGCGGTGTTCTCCCCCGCCGTCAAGGACCGCCTCTTCGAGCTGCTGCCGGACGTGTTCGTCACAGAGGCCGTGGGTTCGTCGGAGAGCGGGTTCAACGGAATCCGCCTCATCGAGAAGGGCAAGACGGCGACCACGGACGGGATCATCAACGTCGACCGGGGCCCGGACACCATCGTGATCGGCGACGACGACCGGCCCGTGGCGCCGGGCGAGATCGGTCGCATGGCACGCGGTGGCAACGTCCCCCTCGCCTACTACAAGGATCCGGGGAAGAGCGCGGCGACCTTCATCGAGGTGGACGGCAAGCGGTACTCGGTTCCCGGGGACTTCGCCCGGCTGGAGGAGGACGGGACGATGACCCTGCTCGGCCGGGGCTCACAGTGCATCAACTCCGGCGGGGAGAAGATCTACCCCGAAGAGGTCGAGGCTGCCCTGAAGGCGCACCCGTCGGTGTTCGACGCCCTCGTCGTCGGCGTGTCGGACGATCGATGGGGCCAGCGCGTTGCCGCCCTCGTCCAGCCACGCCACGGCACGACGCCGACGCTCGAGGAGCTCGTCGAGCACTGCCGAACCAAGATCGCCGGCTACAAGGTGCCCCGGGAGCTGCACCTGGTCGACGCCATGCCCCGACATCCCAGCGGAAAGCCCGACTACCGACGGGCCCGCGACGTCACCCAAGGAGCCATCGCATGAAGAACCGCCTCACCGAGATGTTCGGGATCGAGTTCCCGATCTTCGCCTTCTCCCACTGCCGTGACGTGGTCGCCGCCGTCACCAACGCCGGCGGGATGGGGGTGCTCGGGGCGCTGGCCTTCTCCGACGAGCAGCTCGAGCTGGAGCTGAACTGGATCGACGAGCACGTCGACGGCAAGCCGTACGGCGTCGACGTGGTGATGCCGGTCAAGACTCTCGATCGCGAGGCCGGGTTCGACGACACCAAGGACATCGGCTCCAAGCTGCGGGAGATGATCAGCCAGGAGCACTGGGACTATGTCGACAAGATCCTGGCCGACCACGGCATCGACCCCGACACCGATCCACCGGCGACTGACAACGGTTCGCCGGCCACCTCGTCGGGCGTGCTCGGCTGGACGGCGGCCACCGGCAGCCCGCAGATCGACATCGCGCTCGGCCACGACATCGCCCTGTTGGCCAGCGCGCTGGGGCCGCCGCCCAAGGCCGCCATCGACCAAGCCCACGCCCAGGGTGTGAAGGTGGCCGCCCTCATCGGACGCGTCCAACAGGCCGAGCGTGATGTGCAGGACGGCGTGGACATCATCATCGCCCAGGGCTACGAGGCCGGCGGCCACACCGGCGAGGTGGCCTCGATGGTGCTCGTGCCCGACGTCGTCGACGCCATCGCCCCCGTGCCCGTGCTCGCCGCCGGCGGCATCGGGTCGGGCCGGCAGATGGCCGCCGCCATGGCGCTCGGGGCCGACGGCGTCTGGACTGGTTCCATCTGGCTGACCACGGTCGAGAACGGGACCAGTGGCGTCCTCGCCGAGAAGCTCCTGGCCGCCACCTCGACCGACACGGTGCGGTCACGGGCACTCACGGGCAAACCAGCCCGCATGCTGCGCACGGGCTGGACCGATGCCTGGGAGGCCCCGGAGTCGCCGGGCACGCTGCCCATGCCGCTGCAGTACATCCTCAACGCCAACGCCACCCGTCGCATGGGCGGCAACACGCCCAAGGAGATGGTGGGCATGCCCGTCGGTCAGATCGTCAGCCGGATGAACGAGATGCGGTCGGCCAAGCAGGTCGTCTTCGACCTCGTCGACGAATACGTCGACGTCACCCAACGCATGGCCGACGACCTCACCGACGCGTGACGCCACCGGCGACCACCGCGTCTGGTTGCGCGCCTCGTACCATCGCTGAGGTGAACGAGCGTGACTGGCTGGACTCGTATGCCCCCCACCACGAGTCGACCGCGGTCGACGAGCCGGTGCCGCACGACGGGCGCGACCGTCGATCCCTGCTCGACCGGGCGGGGGTGATCGGTGCCGAATCGGTCGCAGCGGACGATCCCGGCAACGCGTTCATCCCCGTGCCGGTGTCGGGGTCGCCTACGGACGAAACCGAGGATGAAGCCTGGGCCGCGTCAGGCATTCCGGAAAACGAGATCGAACGTTGGAGGCGAGTCGGGGCGACGCCGACCGCCGCACTGACGCTGCGACGGCTTGGCGCCGACCCCGAGGTCGTCGATACCGCACCGGTGTCCGCCGATGAGCTCGTCGGCTGGTTGTGGCACGGCTTCGCGGCCGACGAGGTGGCCCAGTGGCTCGCGCTCGGTTCCGTGCGCGTCGCCGCTCGACAGCGGGACGCCGGTCTCCCACCCGGGGGTTCCTGAGACCGGTCCGTGTCCGGTGTCAGCGGCCGCCGGTGACCGCAGATGGCGACGGTCGACCGCGCGGTCACTCAGATGGCCCCTACTCCCGGGTGGTGGCGAAGTGCTGGCCGATGCGCAGCAGCTGGTCGGTCGAGCCGCCGAGGGCGAACTCGATGGCCTTGGCCGCGATGAAGTAGCGGTGGATTGGGTGGTCCACGTCGACCCCTGCCCCGCCGTGGAGATGGACGGCGGTGTGGCCCACCCGGTGACCAGCGTCGGCTGCCCAGAACTTGGCCACCTGCACCTCGGTTGCGGCCGAACGCTCCTCTGACAGTCGCCATGCCGCCTGCCAGAGCGTGAGCCGGACCGCCTCGACGTCGATGTACGCGTCGGCGGCCCGCTGACCGACTGCCTGGAACGTGGCAATGGGCCGATCGAACTGGATCCGCTCCTTGGTGTAGTCCGCAGTCAGCTCGAGTGCCCGCTCGACGATCCCGAGCTGCTGGGCGCAGAGCCCCAGGGTGGCGCGTTCGAAGAGCCAGTCCACGACGCCGTCGCCGCCCTCCGGGTCACCGAGTCGCGCCTCCGCTCCCACGACGACGTCGTCGAGGACGACCCGGCCGTCACGGTCCCGGTTCGTCATCTGCTGCGGCTCGACCGTGACGCCGGCAGTTCCTGCCTCGACCACGAACGCCGCCACCTCGTCGCCGTCGTCGTCGATGCGAGCCGGGACGACGAACGCATCCGCGAGCGGGGCGGCGGGCACGCACGACTTCACACCCGTGATGCGCCAGCCCGCACCATCGCGGCTGGCGACCGTGGAAGGGCGGTCGGGCCAGCGGTTCATCGGCTCGGCCAGCGCACCCGACAGGATCACCGACCCGTCGACGGCCCCCGGGACCCAGCGGGCCCGCAACGCGCCGGTGCCGAAGCGGACGATCGGGTCGGCGCCCATCATGGTGTGTGCCACCAGCGGGACCGGTGCGACGGTGCGGCCCACCTCCCGGGCCACGAGGCACTGCTCGATGACACCGAACCCGGCGCCTCCGGACTCCTCGGGGAGACCCACGCCGAGCATCCCGGCGTTCGCCAGCGCCGACCACGTGTCGCGGTCGAAGCGGTCGGTGCCGGCCTCGGCCTTGCGGAGCGCGTCGATGGTGGTCTTGTCCTCGAGGATCTTGCGGGCCAGAGCGGCCAGATCGTCCTGCTCCTCGGTGAAGCCGAAATCCATGTCGTGTCTCCTGTGCGTGGCCGTCGGTGGTGCTACCGCGGGGCTCGCGGCATGCCGAGACCGACCATGGCGATGATGTCGCGCTGCACCTCGTTGGTGCCGCCACCGAAGGTGAGGATGAGCGTCGATCGGTACATGCGCTCGACGCGGCTGCGCAGGATCGAACCGGGTGATCCGGCGGCCACGACCGACTCCTGGCCGAGCACCTCCATCAGCAGGCGGTAGGCCTCGGTGTAGAACTCGGTACCGAACACCTTGGTGGCCGACGCGTCCTGCGGGCCCACGCCATGGTGGACGCCCCATGCGATCTTCCAGTTGATCAGCTTCAGGAACTCGACCTTGGCGTGGACGCGCGCCAGGTGGATCTGGACCCACTCCTGGTCGATGACCCGTCGACCGTCGGCGAGCGTCGTGTCGCTCGCCCACCGGCGGACGTCAGCCAGGAGGTGTTGTACGCCGGCAGCGGAGCAGAGGGCGACGCGCTCGTGGTTGAGCTGGTTGGTGATCAACCGCCATCCCTGGTTCTCCTCACCGACCAGGTTCCCTGCCGGGACCCGTACGTCCTCGTAGAACGTGGCGCTCGTGGTGGTGCCGCTCACCGTCGGGACGGGCGTCCACTTGAACCCCTCGGCGTCGGTGGGCACGAGGAACACCGACAGACCCTTGTGCTTCGGTGCGTCAGCGTCGGTGCGGGCCGCCAGCCAGACGTAATCGGCGTACTGGATGAGGCTCGTCCACATCTTCTGACCGTTGATCACGTACTCGTCACCGTCGCGCACCGCTCGCGTCGTCAGCGAGGCGAGGTCGGTGCCCGCACCCGGTTCCGAGTAGCCGATCGAGAAGTGCATCTGACCGGCGAGGATCTTCGGCAGGAACGCCGATCGCTGCTCGTCGGTGCCGTAGTGCATCAGCGTGGGACCGACGGTGTTGATCGTCAGGAATGGCACCGGCGCGCCGACGAGGTTGGCCTCGTCCATGAAGACGAGCTGCTCGAGCATCGAGCGGTTCTGGCCGCCCCACTCCTCGGGCCACCCGATGCCGAGCCATCCGTCCTCGCCCATCTGACGGACGAGCCGCTTGTAGAGGTCGCCGCCGCCGTACTCGCCCTGGCCGGAGGTCATCGCCTCTTGCACGTCCGGAGTCATCAGCTCCGCGAAGTAGGCCCGCAGTTGCTGGCGGAGGGCGTCTTGCTCCTCGGTGAACGCTATGCGCATGGCGCCTCCCGCGACGGCAGCCGGTCGATCCGGTAGCTGAAACCGGTTCTACCATGTGCACCCGGACGCTGCTCGGCTGGTCTCACAGCGTGCCGAGGTAGGCCTGGCGGACCTGATGGCTCTGTTGGATCTCATCCGGCGCACCCAATGCGATGATCTTCCCGAAGTCCAGCACGTGGATCTGTGTGCAGATGCCCATGACGAGCTCCACGTCGTGCTCCACGAGCAGGATGGCGAGCCCATCGTCGACCAGGGAGCGGAGGAGGTGGGCGAAGCGGGTCGTCTCCTCACCGCTCAGTCCCGACGACGGTTCGTCGAAGAGGACCACATGGGGCTTGCTGGCGAGGCAGCGCCCCACCTCCACCAGCCGGGCCAGCCCGGTGGGCAACGATGAGACGAGGACACTCGCGACATCCCGGAGGCCCACGCGATCGAGGATCTGCTCGGTCGTCTCGGCCGGCGGCGATGCCTCCGTGGCCCAACCTCGGTGCACGTCGACGGCGACCCGGATGTTGTCGCGCACCGACATCGATCCGAAGACCTCGAGGCGCTGGAAGGTCCGCGCGATGCCGAGCCGGGCCCGCTTGTGCGGCTTGATCCTGCTGATGTCGACACCATCGAGGACGACACGACCACCGTCGGCGACCTGCAGACCGCAGATGATGTTGAACAGGGTCGTCTTGCCCGCGCCGTTCGGTCCGATGAGGCCCGTGATCTGCCCACGGTCGACGGACAGGTCCACGCCGGTCAGGGCCTGGACGCCACCGAAGCTGACCGAGACATCGGAGACCTCGAGAAGGGGCACGGCTGCACTCTAGAACGCGTTCTCGCCGGCGGTCTACGATGCCGCCGATGGCCGTCACGACCGAGGCCGCTCCGAAGGCGGCGCTCGTCTTCTTCGGGTTGCAACTCGGCCAGGTGATGAGCAGCCTCGACGGCACGATCGTCGCCACCGCGCTCCCGTCCATCGTCGACGACGTGGGTGGGTTGAGTCGGGTCACCTGGGTGATCATCGCCTACGCACTCGCCGTCGTGGCCTCGATGCCCCTCTACGGTCGGCTGGGCGACCTGTACGGCCGCAAGCGGATGCTGGTCTCGGCCATCTCGATGTTCCTGGTGGCGTCGATGGCCTGCGGCGCGGCGCAGACGATGACGCAGCTGCTCGCGGCCCGGTTCGTGCAGGGACTGGGTGGTGGCGGCCTCGGGGTCCTCGCCATGGCGACGCTGGCCGACATCGTCCCTGCCCGCAAGCTCGGCCGGTGGCTGGGGTACCAGGGCATCATCTATGCCGCTGCGAGCGTGCTGGGACCGGTGGTCGGCGGCCTCTTCGTCGATCACCTCAGCTGGCGGTGGGCGTTCTTCATCAACCTCCCGGTGGGTCTGCTGGCGATGGCCATCGTCGTCGGAAACCTCCACGTCCCCCGCCGGCGCGTCGAGCACCAGCTCGACTACGCCGGCGCGGCGTTGCTGACACTGACGCTGTGCTGCCTGGTGCTGCTCACGACGCTCGGCGGCGTCGACTTCGGCTGGACCTCGCCCACCGCCGGTGTCCTGGGCCTCGCCCTCGTCATCCTCTTCGGTGCGTTCATCCGTCAGGAACGGCGAGCGCCTGAGCCCATCCTGCCCCTCTGGCTGGTGGCCGATCCCGTGATGCGGATCGTCGCCGGCATCAACCTCACCAGCGGCATGCTGCTGTGGTGCGGGATCTTCTTCGTGCCCCTGTTCCTGCAGGAGGTCGTGGGCGTGAGTCCCACCCGTTCCGGCCTCGTACTCATGCCGCTCATGTTCGGCGCCGCCTTCGGAACGCTGATCACGGGACGGATCGTCGAACGGACCGGGTGGTACCGACCATGGCCCATCACGGGGAGCGCCATCATGGTGGTCGGCATCACCCTCCTGGCCACGGTCGGTCGCGACACGTCGGTCGCCGCCGTCGCCGTGTTCGTCCTGCTGCTCGGCACCGGGGTGGGGTTCGTGATGCAGCCCTCGCTGCTGGCCGCCCAGAACGCCGTGGCACATTCGCTCGTCGGGACGGCGACGTCCACGACACTCCTCTTCCGGGCATTGGGGAACACGATCGGGACACCGATCTTCGGCGGGATCCTCAACGCGGGGTTGGTCGGCCGCGAGGGGCGCGCCGCCGAGGACTTCGCGGCCGCGCTCCCGCCGGTGTTCGTCGCCGCTGTCCCCGTTGCGATCGCAGCGCTCGTGGTGGCGATCCGGCTGCCGGGGCGCGTCCTTCGGGACCATCTCGAGATCCCCGACGAAACAACAGCTGGCGCGAGAACCGGTTCTCGTCCAGACTGACGGCCGATCACCAACTGCCCACGGAGGACCGACATGGCCACGGCGCTGAGCGATTCCGACCACTACACGATCATCACGGCGGACAGCCACGCCGGGGGGAGCCACTCCCAGTACCGCGAGTACCTGGAGGAGCGGTACCTCGAAGACTTCGATGCATGGCGGGGGAAGTACAAGAACCCCTACAAGGACCTGGGCGACACGCGGAAGCTGCGGAACTGGGACGACGAGCTGCGCAACTCCCAGCAGGAAGCCGACGGCGTGGTGGGCGAGGTCATCTTCCCGAACACGGTGCCGCCGTTCTTCCCGAGCTTCGTCCTGTTCGCCAAGCCACCCAAGCCCGAGGAGTACGAGCACCGCATGGCGGGCGTCCGGGCCCACAACCGGTGGCTGGTCGACTTCTGCAACGAGTTCCCCGACCGGCGGGCCGGCGTGGGACAGATCTTCCTCAATGACATCGACGACGCCCTCGAGGAGATCCGCTGGATCAAGGACAACGGTCTCCGTGGCGGGGTACTGCTGCCCAACGTCCCGCCGGATGCCCACTGGGTCAAGCCGCTCTACGACCCCTGTTACGACCCGGTCTGGGAGCTGTGCCAGGACCTCGAGGTGCCGGTGACGATCCACGGCGGCACCGGGAATCCCGACTACGGGCCCTACGCCGTGTCGATGCTGCTCTACATCACCGAGACCGGGTTCTACTCCCAACGCCCGCTCACCCAGTTCATCCTCTCCGGCGTCTTCGAGCGCTTCCCCCGGCTGAAGTTCGTCATGACCGAGGTCGGATGCGCCTGGGTCCCGCCGCTGCTCGAGCGCCTCGACGGCACCATTCGTGGGATCCGTGAAACCGGCGCCACCGGCGAGATCCGCTACGGCGACGACCACGTGCTGAACAAGGACGCGTCCGAGTACTTCCACCAGAACGTGTGGATCGGGGTCAGCCAGCCCGGTTTGGCCGACGTCGCCGCCCGCCACGAACTCGGCATCGATCGCTTCATGTGGGGCAGCGACTACCCACACGACGAGGGAACGCACCCCTACACACGGGAGCACCTGCGGTCCCGATTCGCCGCTGTCGATCCGTCCGAGGTGAAGATGATGCTGACCGACAATGTGGCGAAGCTGTACGACTTCGACGTGGACGCCCTCGCGCCGCTCGGAGCCGAGTACGGACCCACCGTCGGTGAGGTGCGGACCCCCATCGACGAGGTGCCGGACAAGACGCTCGAACGTCTGTCCGGCGACATGGACCCGAAGGCGATCAAGTGACCTACGCCGACCAGCAGCAGGACGCCCGAACCGCAGTCGACTACGAGCTCGTCCTGGTGGACGAGCCGGCGCCACGGGTGCGGCGCATCACGTTGAATCGGCCGGAGAAGCGCAACGCCCTCAACCACACGCTTCGGGGCGAGTTGCTCGACGCCCTCCATCGCGGCGACGACGACCCCGAGGTCCGGGCCACCATCGTGCGCGGTGCCGGGCCCAGCTTCTCGGCCGGCTACGACCTCGGCGGTGGCAACGAGGGCCTCGACATGCCGCACTTCACGCCCGGCGGCGAGGGGCAGTGGCCGCGCCACGTCACCGAGAGCTGGATGAGCATCTGGGATCTGGCCAAGCCGGTCATCGCCCAGGTCCACGGCTACTGCCTGGCCGGCGGCAGTGAGCTGGCCACCGGATGCGACCTGGTCTACGTGGCCGAAGACGCACAGATGGGCTACCCGGCCGTGCGCTTCGGCGTGCCTGACATGCAGTTCCACGCCTGGTTCATGGGGCCACGCGCCGCCATGGAGATGATGGTCACCGGCGACTCGATCTCCGGCGTGGAAGCGGTGCGTCTCGGCTGGGCCAACCGAGCCTTCCCGGCCGACCAGCTCGACGCCGAGGTGGTGGCGGTCGCCGAGCGCATCGCCCTCATCCCCTCCGACATCGTCCAGCTCAACAAGCGGACCGTGCACCGGGCCATGGACGCCATGGGCCTCCGCGCCTCGATCCGGGCCGGCACGGAGCTGTGTTCACTCGGCACCAAGCAGGCCAGCTTCCAGGAGTTCATCGAGGGGATGCGGTCCAAGGGCCTCACCAAGGCGCTGTCCGAGCGAGACGAGCCCTTCGGCGACTACCGCACCACCGAAGAACACTGACCACTCACGAGGCGACTCCCTACTCGTAGACCATCACGCCGCGGATGTTCTTGCCGTCGCGGAGGTCCTGGAAGGCGACGTTGATCTCGTCGAGGGTGTAGGTCGTGGTGACCATCCCCTCGAGGTCGAGACGGCCTGCGCTGTAGAGCTCGAGCAGACGGGGAATGTCCTTGCGCGGGTTGGCCGAGCCGAACAACGACCCGACCACCTGCTTCTCGGACAGGGTGAGATCGAGCATCGGGATCGTGTTGGTGGTCTCGAGCATCGGGTGGATGTTGGTGATGACCACGCGTCCGCGCTTGCCCGCCAGCGCCATCACCTCGTTCATGGTGTCACCGTCGCCGACGCCCATGGCCATGATCACCTTGTCGCAGCCCCTGCTCCACGTGGCCTTCTCGATGAGTTCCCGGGCCTCGGCCAGGTTGGCGGCCGTGTGGGTGGCGCCGAACTGCTGGGCCTTCTCCCGCTTCCAATCGACGGGGTCGATGGCGAAGATCTGCTCCGCGCCGGCGAGGGCCGCTCCCTGCACCGCGGCCGAACCGATGCCACCGAGGCCGATCACGGCAACCTTGTCGCCCGCCTTGACCTCTGCGGCGTAGACGGAGCTGCCCCACCCGGTGGTGACTCCGCACCCGACGAGGCACGCTCGGTCGAGAGGCACTTCCTTGGGGATGCGGACACAGGACCACTCGTGCACGACCGTGTGGTGGGCGAAGGTCCCGAGCAGGACGAGCGTGTTGAGGTCCTGCCCACGCGCATGGTGGCGCGACGTCCCGTCCAGCTGCCGACCGCCCATCAGGGCGGCGCCGTTGTCGCAGAGATTCGAGTGGCCCGAAGCGCACGACGGGCAGGCGCCGCACGACGGCACGAAGCTGAACACGACATGGTCACCGGGTTCGACGAAGGTCACGTCGGGGCCGACGGCCTCGACCACACCGGCACCCTCGTGGCCACAGATCATCGGCAGCGTCCCGGGCAGATCGCCGGTGACGACGTGCTCGTCGGAGTGACAGATGCCCGATGCTGCCAACTTCACCTGCACCTCCCGGCCCTGCGGGGGATCGAGCTCGATCGTCTCGACCGACCACTCCGCCCCCTGGTCCCACAGGATCGCTGCCTTCGTCTCCACGCCGTCTCCCCCTCGATTCGGATGTGCGGGCGGACCCTACCCGGCACCGAG
>JBPPNA010000100.1:0-16263 GCA_051306355.1 Acidimicrobiales bacterium
AACCCCCCGGTTCTGGACCCGTCTCGCGCCACTGGGCTCGACTGTCTCATCTCGGGACATAACACGCCACTGGGCTCGACCGTCACGGACCCAGAACGGTAGGGACGTTGGGCTCTGGCGCCGCCTACTCCTTCGGAGGACAGTCGGGGGGAAGCGGCAATGGAGGTGTGGTCATGAGGATCGAGGATGCGGCAGCTGCGTTCCTAGGGAGCCGGCGGATCGCAGTGACAGGAGTGTCGCGCTCGTCGGGCGGAAGCGCCGGCAACCCGGTGTACGAGCGGCTGCGGGACCGGGGGTACGAGGTGTTCGCCGTGAACCCGAACGCGGAGGAGGTCGAGGGCGACCGGTGCTACCCGGACCTGGCGTCCATCCCTGGTGGCGTGGAAGCGGTCGTGATCGCCACCCGTCCGGAGCAGGCGAACGAGACGGTGCAGGAGTGTGCGGACCTCGGCATCACCAAGGTCTGGATGCACCGCTCGGTCGGGGCGGGCAGCGTGTGCGACGAGGCGACTGTGCGGGGGCGGGACCACGGCATGACCGTGATCGACGGCGGGTGCCCGCTGATGTTCGCTCCCACCGCCGACCTCGGCCACAAGCTGATGCGCTTCGTGTTCACCCGGACGGGGAAGGTCCCGCGGACGGTGTGACGCCGATCGCCTGCGCGGGCCGGATCAGCGGTCGAGCACCCTCCCGCACCTCGGTTCTGGACCCGTCTCGCGCCACTGCGTTCGACCGTCACGGGACCAGAACGGAAGGGGTCCACACGTGGCACTCGGGGATGTCGAACGCCACGCCGGTCGATCGAGCCGAGGAGGGCGAGCACGAAGCGTCCCAGGCCGTCGTGGCCCTCGAAGCGCCCTCCCCAGGGCAGCGCAGGGTCCTGTGTCACCACGATCTCCGGGTGGACGAGCCCGAGGACCGCCGCGAGGTCCTTGTGCCCGAAGGCGCCGTAGATGTCACGCACCACGTCGAGCGCGGTCGGTCCGGGCTGGTGCTCCATCGCAGCTCGCTCCCTCGTCGTGTCCGGAGCGCTCAACCGGACGACCTGGCGCTGTGCGGCGGTGAGCTCGTCGGCGTGCCGCGCGACGGGACGGTGGCCCCGCGACGAAGAACCTCCTACCGACTTGCTACAAGACACCCAAGTCGATGGGTGCCTCCGGGCAGTCGAGCTGGATACGGCCCTCGACCAGGAGCCGGAACCGGCCGCGACCGGTCTTCTCGATGCGCATCGGGGCTTCGCGTTCGTCCAGCCGGCGCTTGAGGAGGATCAGGCGGCTCTCGAGGTTGTCGCGGAACGGCGGCAACTCGAGGGTGGGATCCAGGCGGACCTCCCGGTTGGTGAAGTCGGTCCGCCCCGAGGTCTCGTGATCGCGCAGCAGCCGCCACAGGATGCGGCCCGGGACCCCTTTGATGAGGTAGTCGCCGTCGATGAACGTGCTGCCGTCCACCGGGTAGAAGCGGATCGCTACCAGCGAGGAACCGAGCCGCTCTGGGGGCCGGCTGGCCGGTGCGCGGGGCTCGCCCGCCCCGGTGTCGGGCCCTCCCACGCGGTCGAGCTCGATGGCCGCAGCGACGACGTGGGCCACCACGCAGAGGAGGTGCTCGTCGTCGAGGGTGAATGCTCCGAGCTGCGCGCTCTCGGCGGCCAGCACGCCCAGGACGTGACCCGCCACCGTCACCGGTGCGACCAGCTGGCTGTTGGCGTCCTCGAGGCCGGGCAACGGGATCCGCAGACGGTCATCCGTCCCGGGGTCGCCTCGGGCAACCCGTGCGTAGGACAGCAGGCGTTGGAGGTTGCCGATACGCCGGGCTGTCCCGTCGGCTGCGACCGAGCCGATGAGACCTTCACCGAGCGCGACCTCGGATCCGATCCCGGCCCGCTCGTAGCCGCGGCTGGCGATGGTGAACATTGCTGCTCCCGTCTCGTCGACGAGGAGCAGCATGGAGTGCTCGAACCCGAAGGACCCGGCGAGGGAGTCGAGCGCAGCGGTGAGGACCTCGTCGAGGTCCAGGCACCGGCCCAACCGGTCGGTCAGCGCGGCGAGGGCGGCCAGCGGTGAGGTCGGCGGGCTCACCGGGCGACCACGGCGCCCGTGGGATGCACCTCGAGCACCTCGTAGACATCGACCCCGCGCAGCCGGAAGACGTCCTCCATCTCCATGAGGACCCCGATCGACTCCAGCGTCGCCCGCATGGCGTCGAACAGTGGTCCGTCCGACTCGGTCCGTTCGAAGCGCAACGCGAAGCGGAAGGTCTCGTAGGTCTGGGAGTCGGTGATCAGCACGGAGGCCCGGACGTTGTCGGCCAGGTTGGCCGAGGTCTTCCCGAAGAACTGGTTGGTGACCGCCACGTGCCGCTCGTCGACGAGGTGCACCTGAGACAGGTGGGTGATGTTCGGCTCGCCAGCCGCAGACGCGGTGGCGATCACCGGGGGGATGACGCCGTCGAAGCACCCCGGCATGGCGCGGAGGTCCCAGTCGGTCATCGCACGCCTTCCAGGATCGCACCGGCGCCCGGGCCCGGTGTCTGGTCGAAGACGTGCTCGATGGCGATGGTGAGCACGAACACCGAGATCGGACGCAGTCGCTCCACGAGCGCGTCGGGATGGCCGATCTCGTGCAACCGGGCCGAGAACCGTTCGTCGTACCGGCGCAGCACTGCGATGTCCGTCGGTCCGGCCGGTGCGGCGGCACCGCTGGCGGCGCCCTTCACCTGGTAGGAGCGGAAGGTCACGATGTCGGTGAGGACCAGCGCGATGCGGGCCCCGTCCTGCACCGTCTCGAGGGTGCGCCCGGCGGCGGCGTCGACCAGGACGCGCAGCGTGCCGCTCTCGCCGTCGTGGGTTGCGCCCCACACGCGGAACGCCTCCGGGACGGCGTCGGCGTCGGCGGACGCGCCGAGCATCGCGATCCCCGAATCCAGGAACTCCGCCCACTGGATGCTTGCCACTGGGGGAGACGCTAGCCCGATAGGGAACTTGCAGCATCGCCACAAGGAGAGCTCAGGGAACAGGATCTCGACACCGTCGTACGTTCGCTCCACCACATCAGACACCAATCGAGGAGAACGTCATGACCATCACCGCACCCACCGCCACCGAGGCGGCGCACACCCCGTTCCCGATCCCGTTCGATCTCTACCGGGAGGTCCACAAGGGCCTGCGGTTGGCGCTGTTCGACCTCACCACACGTCTCGGTGCCGCCGACTTCGAGGCCGCCGACGAGCGGTCGGCCGCCGTGGCCCACGTCCATCGGGTGATCGCCCTGCTGCACCACCATCACGGCCACGAGGACCTGTTCTTCCAACCCATCCTCGAGGAGCACGACCCGGCGCTGGCGGCCATCGTGGCGGAGGGGCACGACGAGACCGACGAGGACATCGCCCGGATCGAGGAGGAGAGCGATCGTCTCGCCGTCCTCACCGGCGGGCACGCTGTCGCCGTCGGGCTCGACCTGTACCGCCGGTTGGCCCTGTTCACCGCCGGCTACCTGACGCACATGGCGCTGGAGGAGGGCGGGGTGATGACCGTGCTGCGGGCGGTCATGAGTGACGACGACCTGCTCGCCCTCGAGATGGAGCTGCGCGGGTCCGTCGTCCCACCCGTCATGTGCGAGTTCATCGACGTCATGGTCCCCGGCATGAACCGGGCGGAGCGGGCGGCCATGCTCGGCGGCATGCGGGCCGGTGCGCCGGCCGAGATCTTCGAGCTGTTCCGGGCCCGGGCCGAGGCGGCGCTCGACGCTGACTCCTACCGGGTGCTCGCCGCCGACATCGGCATCACCGCCGGCATCGGTATCGGCACCGGGGTCGCGTGATCATGCGCATCGCACTCGCCATCCCGCAGGTCGGCGCCCTCGCCGACCCGGCCGCGATCCGGACCGTGGCAACGTCCGCCGAGCGTCAGGGCTACACCGCCCTCTGGGCGATGGACCGCGTCCTCGCCCCCGTCTGCCCGCAGACGCCCTATCCCGCGACACCGGACGGAACGCTTCCCGAGGAGCAGGCCACCTGCCTGGACCCCGTCGGTGTGCTCACCCTGGCGGCCGCGGTCACCGACCGGATCCGGGTCGGGACCAGTGTCCTCGTCGGGCCGTTCTACCCCCCGGTCATCCTGGCCCGTTCCCTGGCCACCCTCGACCGGATCAGCGGCGGGCGGCTCACGGTGGGACTCGGTCTGGGCTGGTCCCGGGACGAGTACGAGGCCGTCGGCGTCCCGCAGAGCGATCTCGGCGGACGGAGCGAGGAGCTGCTCGACGTGCTCGACGTGGCGTGGACCACCGACGTCGTCTCCTACGAGGGCGACCGCATCACGATCGCCCCCAGCGTGATCGGCGCCAAGCCCCACCAGCGGCCTCGGCCCCCGATCGTGCTGGCCGCCTACACCCCGGCCGGCCTCGACCGGATCGCCCGCCGGGCCGACGGTTGGACGCCCGCCGGCCTACCGGTGGCCGCCGTGGCTCCGATGTGGGCTGCGCTGCGGGATCTCACCGCAGGACACGGGCGCGATCCCGATGACATCGAGCTCATCGCCCGAGCGAACATCAAGGTCACCGACACCCCGCTCGGCGTCGAGCGTCCCAGCTACTGGGGCACGACCGAGCAGGTCGCCCAGGACCTCGAGGCCACTCGGGCAGCGGGTGCCCACGAGGTCATCCTCGACCTCCACTCCTCCGCGGACACAGCCGAGGAGGTGCTGGCGCTGGCCGATGGGCTCCTCTCCGCCGCAGCACTGCGTGTCGCCGCCTGATCCGGAACCAGGTCACGGCGAGCAGGCGTCAGGGTCTGGCCTCGAGGAGGTCGGCGAAGGCGTCGGCCGACATCGGGCGGGCGAAGTGGAACCCCTGGGCGGCGTCGCAGCCGTGGTCACGGACGAGTGCGACCTGCTCGGCGGTCTCGACCCCCTCGGCCACGACCTGCAACCCGAGCGACCCCGCGATGGTCGAGATGGCGGTGACGATGGCGGAGTCGTAGGGGTTGGTGCCGAGGTTCATCACGAACGACCGGTCCACCTTGAGGATGTCGATGGGGAGCGCCTTCAGGTAGCCGAGCGAGGAGTACCCGGTGCCGAAGTCGTCGATGGCGATCCGGACACCGATGGACCGCAGCTCGGTCAGGGTGGACGCCGACAGGTCCAGGTCCTCCATCAACGTGCTCTCCGTCAATTCCAGCGTCACCGATCCAGGCTCGACACCCGACCGTTCGAGGATGGCGGCGACCGCCGTGTCGAGGTCACCGTTCGAGATCTGTCGGGCGGTCACGTTGACCGCCATGCCCAGACGGTGTCTCGGGTGGCTGTCCTGCCAGGCGCGCAGCTGGGCGCACGCCTCGCCGAGGACCCAGGTGCCCACCGCCACGATGAGACCGGTCTCCTCGGCGAGCGGGATGAAGGCCGCGGGAGGCAGCAGCCCGTGGCCGGGTCGCTCCCAGCGCACGAGCGCCTCGGCGCCGATGATCGAGCCGTCGGCGAGGGAGATGATCGGCTGGTACTCGAGGCGGAGCTCGTCGTCCTCCAGCGCACGCCGCAGGGCCCGCTCGTCGTCGAGTCTCGCCCGGGCCCGTGCGTGGAGCTCGGCACCGAACGCCTCGGCACGGTTCCTGCCCCGCTGCTTGGCCACGTACATGGCGGCGTCGGCGTCGCTGACCAGACGTTCCGGGGCGATGTCCCCGTCGGTGACCACGTAGCCGATGCTGGCCGAGGTCGGGACCTCGCTCCCGTCGACCTCCGCGGGCTCGGCCAACGAGACGCGGATGCGTTCTGCGAGCTCCGCCACTTCGATCGAGTCGTCGACGCCGTCGACCACCACCACGAACTCGTCACCACCGAAGCGGACGACCGTGTCGGTGGCCCGTACCTCTGCCTCCAACCGACGCGCCACCTGGACCAGGAGGTCGTCACCGACCGAGTGCCCGCTGCCGTCGTTGACGACCTTGAACCGGTCGAGATCCAGGAACAGGACGCCCACCTTTCGCCGATCGCGCACGCAACGAGCCAGCGCGATCTCGAGCCGGTCCCGCAGCAGGTGCCGGTTGGGCAGGCCGGTCAGGTCATCGTGCAGCGCCTCATGGGCGAGGCGGTCTTCGAGGGCGCGCCGCTCGGTGACATCGCGCACGAAGGTGCTGAACCGCAGCCCCTCCTCCTCGGTGTCGGTCGACCACAAGGTGACCTCCACGGGGAACTCGGAGCCGTCCCGATGCGCAGCCATCACCTCGAGGTTCTCGACCAGGGTCTCGCTGCGAGGATCGGATCCGGACGCGACACCGAACAGCGCGCCGAGGTCCTGGCCGCGATAGCGGGCGGGAACGATCAGCTCGCGGAGCGCCCGGCCGAAGGCCTCCTCCTTCTCCCAGCCGAAGACCTCGGTCGCCCGGCGGTTCCAGTCGGTGACGATGCCATCGATGTCGATCTGCATGTAGGCGTCGTTGGCGCTCTCCAGCACGATCAGTGCCTGCCGGCGGGCCCGTTCCAGATCGGTCTCGGCCCGGCGGACCTCGGTGATGTCGCGGGCGTTGAACACGATCGCCTCGACTGCGGGATCGTCGAGCAGGTTCGTGCACCGCACCTCGAGGTAGGCGGTGGAACCGTCCTTGCGGCGCAACGGGATCTCCATCGACTTGATGTCCGAACCAGGCGCCGAGCCGAAGGCGTCGAGGACGGCGGCCTGGGCATCGGCATCGTCGATCACCGTCTCGAGATGGTGGAGGGCGGCGTCATCGGGTTCGTAGCCGAGGATCACGCGGACGGACGGACTGATGTAGCGCAACGTGGCGGTGTCGTCGAACAGGGCGATGAGGTCGGACGATTGCTCGACCAGGGCCCGGAACCGCTCCTCGAGCTGCTCGGTCACGACCATCTGCTGGCGGAGCTCGATCTGGGCCATGGCCTGACCGGCCAGGGCGAGCAAGGCCGTGTGCTGGTCGTCGTCGAGCCGTCGTGGCTCCCGGTCGAGGACGCACAGGGTGCCGATGGCGAACCCGTCCCGGGTGACGAGGGGAGCACCGGCGTAGAAGCGGACGTGCGGGTCACCTCGGACGAGCGGACCATCGGCGAACCGGGGGTCGGCAGCAGCGTCGCGGATCTCGAAGACGTTCCGGCCGATGATCGTGTGGGTGCAGAACGAGTCGGTTCGTGGGGTCTCGACCACCGAGAGACCGCGCTGGGCCTTGAACCACTGCCGGTCGTCGTCGACGAGGCTCACGGCCGCAATGGGAGTCCTGCAGATCAGGCTGGCGAGGTGGACGATGGCGTCGAACTGCTCCTCGGGCGCCGTGTCGAGGATCCCGAGACGGCGGAGTGCGGCCACGCGGGCCTCGTCGTGATCCACGCACTCCTCCTCGGTTCTCCGCCGGATGGCCCGACGGTACAGCCTCGGGTGGCGACCGGCAGCGTGGTGACAGACTCCCGAGGTGACGACGGCGGTGCGTGCCCGGGGTTGGGGAGTGGTGCTGCTCGTCGCGCTCGGCGCCACCGTCGCCCAGGCGTTCGGACGGTTCACGTACAGCGTGCTGCTGCCTGCGGTGCGGGACGACCTCGGCGTGTCCAACACCGTTGCCGGCCTGTTCGGCACAGCCAACGTGGCCGCCTACCTGGTCGGCACGCTGCTCATCATCCGGGCCACGGCCCGGGTGCGGTTGCTCGCCATCTTGCGGTCCGGATTCGTCCTGTCGATCAGCGGCCTGGCGCTGGCCGGCGTCGCGCCGAACGGCGTCGTCCTCGCCCTCGCCCTCGTGATGATGGGGCTGGGCGGCGCGTGCATCTGGATCCCGTCACCGGCGATCGCCGCGGCCGCCGTGCCGGAGCGCCGGCGGGGCCTGGCGGTCGGCATGATCGGCGCCGGCATCGGGACGGGGATCGTGTTCGCCGGACGCCTGGCCAACGTCCTGCGCGACCGGTACGGCGACGAGGCCTGGAACGACGTGTACCTGATCGAGGCCGGCCTGGGCGCCGCCATCGCGCTCGCCATCCTCCTCCTGCTCCGACCCGACCGGGCCGCACCTGCTCCGGCCCGCACGTCGAGCGGCCTCGCCGTGCTGCGCACCATGCCGGGCTGGGTGCCGCTCACTGCGGCCTACGCCGCCTTCGGGTTCAGCTACCTGCTCGCCATCACCTACCTCACCGCCCGGCTCGAGGACGACGCCGGATACACCGAGGGCCGGGCAGCGGCCGCCTTCGCCGTCGTCGGTCTGGCCACCATCGTGGGCGGCGTGGCACTGGGCGCCCTCGCCGACCGGATCGGAACGCGTCGCGCCCTCGTCGGTGGCTTCACGCTGTTCGCCATCGGTGCCAGCGCCATCCTCACCGGGCAGGTGGCAGCCGTCACCGCCGGTGGCATCGCCATCGGGATGATGTTCGGCGGCCTGCCGTCGGTCATCGCCACCTACATCGTGCAGGCCAGCGACAGCGTCACGTACGGCCCTCGATACGCCGTGGCCACGCTGGCGTTCGGCATCGCCCAAGTGAGCTCGCCCCAGGTCGGGGGGCTGCTGGCTGACCTCACCGGTTCGTTCACGGTCGTGTTCGCCCTCTCGAGCGGCGTCGCGGTGCTCGGTGCGGTGGCCGCGTCGATGCTCCCGAATCCCACTGCCCGTTGAGTCACGCCTCGGCACCCGCGAGCGATGCACCAGTGATCGACGGGTGGTGTCGGTGAGGAGCTCTTGGGACGAGCGGCACCGGACGGCGCTCCCGGCCGAGCCGGCGTCCCCCATCGGGTGGGAGGAGGCCGGCCTCTCGCCGCCACGGTCGGGACGTGTGCTGGACGTGGCCTGCGGGACCGGCCCGGTGTCGTTGTGGTTCGCCGGCCACGGCCTCGACGTGGTGGCCCTCGACGCATCACCGGTGGCGATCGAGGCGGTGGCGGCCCAGGCGACCGAACACGGGGTGCGAGACCGGATGGATGCCCGGGTCCACGACCTCGAACCCGGGCTGCCGCCTGCGCTCGGCGAGTTCGAGGTGGTCGTCTGCCAGCGCTACCGCGACCCCGAGCTGGTGCCGTCGCTGTTGCGCCACCTCACCGCTGACGGCGTGGCGGTACTCAGCGTCCTGTCGGAGGTGGGTGCCGACCGTCCCGGACGCCACCATGCCCCATCGGGCGAGCTCCGCGAGGCGGTCGACCAGCCGGGTTTCATTGTCCGGTACCACCGCGAATCGGACGGGTTGGCCGTCGTCGTGGCGCAACGGAATCCGGACGTCTGAACGCCGAGCCCTCGGACCGGCTTGAATCGGGGCATGGCCTCGCGCACCGCACGAATCGTCCGCCCCATCCTGCGCTCGCAGTTGAAACCCGCCGAGGTCGGAGACGACTTCGTGGAGACGGTCCGGAACCGGATCGGGGGGCGGACCATCCCGGCGGTGCTGGGACGCGGCGTCGGCCGACGGCCCGTCGCGCCGGGCGAGCTCGGTTCGATCGATGGCGAGTGGATCGGCGTCCCGGCAGCCTGCCGCCACGTGCTCTACCTCCACGGCGGCTACTACATCGGCGGCCGGACCGAGACGTATGCAACGCTCGCCGGCCGCTTCGCCTCCGGCCTGGGCGCCGATGTGCTCCTCGCCGACTATCGCCTCGCACCCGAGCACCCCTACCCGGCGGCGGTCGACGACGCCCTCGCCGCCTACCAGGGCCTGCTCGACGCCGGTGCCGACCCGGCCAGCACCGCTGTCGCCGGCGACTCGGCCGGTGGCGGTCTCAGCCTCGCCCTGCTGCTGCGGATCAGGTCGGAGGGGATGCCGATGCCGGCAGCCGTCGTCCTGTTCTCACCGTGGACCGACCTGACCTGCACCGCACCGAGCATCGAGCGCAACGACGAGAACGACGACATGCTGACCGCTGCTGCCCTGCGCAAGGCGGCCGGGCTCTACGTCGGCTCGGCCGATCCCGCCGAACCGGAGATCTCCCCCCTGCACGGCGACCTCTCGGGCCTGCCGCCGATGTTCGTGACCGTCGACGATTCCGAGACGCTGCTCGACGATGCGCTCCGGTTGGTCGAGCGGGCGACCGACGCCGGCACCCGCTCCGAGCTCGTCCACGAGCACGGGCTCTTCCACGTGTGGCCGGTCCTGGTCCCGATCCTGCCGGAGGCCCGCGCCACGGTGAACCAGGCGGTGGCATTCCTCGACCGCGAGCTGGCCTGACCGACCTGATCCGACCCGATCCGGCGGCGCTCCGAGACCGGTCGACACCTCAGATGGCGAGCTCGCTCTTGGTCCGTCCGTGGCGGGCCCAGTGGCTGTCGGTGTGGCCCATGCGGAACCGTTCGGGCTTGTCGTCGTCGGGGAGGAGGCCGGTCTCGAGCCACAGGCGCTTGAGGTGGCGGATCCTGCCGGCGACACGGTCGTCCTCGTAACCCTTGCGGGCGTGGAGCACGTGGTAGTTGTTCACCAGCTGGATGTCGCCGGGTTGCATGGTCATCGACACGTGGTACTGCGGGTCGGCGCACAGCTCGTCGACCCGGTCCATGGCGGCCCGTGCTGCGGTCGACGGTGTCGGGGCATCGTCGTGTCTCCGGGCAGCTTCGATGTAGGGCCGGATGTAGCGGACGAAGAGCCGGTCCTTGCGCCGGGTGCAGATCGGCATCTCGTACCAGCTGCGGGCGCCGGGGGCCTGCTCCCCCCGCAGGTCGTAGGGGAACGAGCCGTACAGCTCGGTGGCCAGCTCCGGCTCGTTGCGGGCCATCTCGTTGTGGATGCTGACCACGTTCGCCACCAGGCTGGCGCCGCCCCGCAGGCCGGGATCGAGGCACATCAGCCCCACGAGATCGGAGCCGTCGGAGTGGAACGGGAAGGGCACGCCGCCGATCTCGTTGCCGCGGGAGTCGGCATCGTGGATCGTCTTGCCCTGGTCGGTGACGTCGCCGAGCACATGGCCTCTGGCGTTCTGCGGCCACGGCTCGCCGACGTGGAGGCCGATGCCCCAGTACATGGTGGACGCCTGGTCCTTGGTGTAGCGCTCGACGGGCAGACCTCGCAGCAGCACCACGCCCCGACCGTTGATGAGCTCCTCGGTCAACTCGGCCAGCACGGGACCGAGGGTGGGGAGGGGGAAGTCGTCCCTCGTGACGTCGAGGACGTCGCCGGTCCGGGACTCGGCCTGGGCGAGTGCCGCCTCGACCTCGGCGACGTGGTCCGCCGACAGCTCGTGGATGTAGCCGTCGCCGAGCGACTCTCGCGTCCACTCGCAGTGCTCCTCGAGCGGCTCGACGTCTGCAGGCGTGGTGGTGGTCTCGTCGGTGGTGGTCACTCGTGTCCCCCTGGTGGTCTGGGGGACAACGGTAGGGGATCCTCAGGCCACGCGGCTGCGGTATCGGAGCTGGAGGGCGGCGAAGGCGACGACCAACAGCCCCATGGCCACGGCGACGACCACGCCGGCGGTTCTCCGCTCGGCTCGGCCCGATCTGGAAGAGGATCTGGCGCCTCGCGCTCCCGGGCTGATCGGGTCGCACGGGAACCACCGTGCCCGCCGGAACGTCAGAGCCCGGTATGGAACAGGATCGGCGGGCTGCGGCGTTGGAGGCCATCGTCGCCGACGTGTACCAGCCGTTGCCGCGCTACCTGCGTCGACGCGCCGCCGCCGATGACCTCGATGACGTGCTGAACGATGCGCTCCTCGCCATCTGGCGCCGACTCGACGATGTCTCCCGTGATGCCGTGCTGTCGCGGAACCGCCGACCGCCCCGTCGGCCCGAGCCCGTCTGGAGTGCACCATGACCACCGACACGACCCCGACCGACCGACCGGCAGATCCAGCCGACCCGGACGGACCACATGCAACGCGGCGGACCGTGTGGTTGGCCGCGGCCGCGGCCGTGGTCGTCGCCACGATCGGCGTGGGCGTTGCCTTCTCGTCGGGCGACGGGGACGCCCCAGTCGACTCGGCCGGCCCCCCGCTCGAGCTGTCGCTCGGCGCCGGCGACGCCATGGCGTCCTGCTTGCCGGTCGAGGCCGAATTCCTCGCCGACATGCCCATGGCGTTCGCCGGCACCGTGACTGCAGTCGAGGGCGACCTCGTCACGCTGGAGGTCGACCGCTGGTACACCGGCGGCGACGCCGACGTGGTCGAGCTCCGGGCACAGGGAGGCCAGGCTGCGCTCATCGCGGGTTTCGAGTTCGAGACCGGCGAGCGGTACCTCGTGTCGGCGTTCGACGCTTCGGTGAACTTCTGCGGCTTCAGCGGCCCGGCGACCCCGGAGCTGACCGCCATCTTCGACGAGGCGTTCGCCGGCTGAGCTGGGCCGGCTGGGCAGGGCCGCCGTCAGCCGGATTCGGCCGCCGCGGCCAACCGCTCGAGCGTGGTCTCCATGCCCGGGCGGTTGTGCTCGGCCCGGTCCTTCACGCCGGTGGCCATCTGACCCAGCACCTTCGACACGGCGTTTCGCCGTTCGGTCCAACGCTCCCGGACCCGGCAGCCGTCATCTGTCGGTTCGAGGAGATAGAGCCAACGGGCGACGTCGAACGGGCCGACCTTCACGAGGAACCCGAACGACACGCCGGGATCGGCATCGGTGACGATGCACGACGTGGTCCACTGCCGCTTGTCCACCTGGTTCCGGCCCTTGAACTTGGCACCGACCACCGGTCCCGTGGCGCCACCGACCCACTCGCAGGCCGTGGTCTCCGGTGACCACTCACCCATCCGGGTCACGTCGCTGACCAACGCCCACACCCTCTCGGGCGGCGCCGCGATGTCGCGGTGCACTTCGACGGTGTCACTCATGGGACCAGACTAGGTCCGAGACGGGCTCACTGCCCGATCGCTTGGCGTTCGATCACGGTCATGGCGAACTGCGTGCTGCGGCTGGCGTCGGCGAGCTCGCCGCCGTCACCGTCGCTCGAGCTCCACGAGATGGACCAGGTGATCGTGGCCGTGGCGGTGTAGGCCCCGCGGGACTGGTACACGTGGCTGCAATCGGTGGACTGGTCGGCCTCGGGGCGGCTGTCTTCGTACGGCGTTCCTGGACCATCGCAGGTGACGACCGTGCCGTCGCCCATGTCCCACGTCATGGTCTGGGGCGTGGCGGTGGCCGAGACCGACAGCCCGGGGATGCTGGCCGTGGCCACGATCGGTTCCCACAGGGCAGCGTCGACCCACATCCACGTGTCGATGCCCGGGATCTGGGACAGCGCCATGGCGGGGCTGGTCCGGGGTTCGGGGTAGGCGAGGGCGAGCTCGTTGCGGGCCCGGACCGCGAGGTCCGCCGCGGAGAGGACGGCGACGCCGGGTTCATAGAGGAAGAGTCGGCTCACGACTTCCTCGCCGGTGGCGTTGTGGCAGATCAGCCAGTAGGGGATGCCGACCTGGAGGGACGAAGCCTCGCCGCCGACGAGGATGTGGGTGGTGTCGGCCCGCAGGTCGAAGGTGCGACAGGCGAGCGTGCCGCCCCGGGCCGGGGGCTGGCGCACCGACCCATCCCGTTCTGCGGTCAACGTGACCGCACCGTCGGCGCCCTGACTGGTGTCTTTGTAGCCACCGAGTTTGTCGTCAGCAGCCAGAGACGGGGAAGCGGACGTTGCGACGAATGCGAGCGCAACCGCTGCGGCGGTCAGAGTGCGTCGCATCCCGGCTCTCCCTCAGCTAGTTCGACCGTCTCGGAAACGAGCCAGCGGTCATTGACGAGTTTGAACTCATTTCGTCGTTCGTAATCGGCGACGCTGTCGTTGACGACGTCCCCGGTCGTGCGATTGAAGATCACAAGACCTTCGACCGTGCATTCGAAGACGGTGGCCTGGTCCTCGGATGTCATCTCGATCTTGACGACTCGTGGATGGAAGCTGCTCTGATCTTCTGGAAGCCGGAAGCCCTCGCCGTCGGCGAGAAGACGTGAGACGCCGTCCAAGAGAGCCTCCTTGGCTTCGCCGGTGAAGTGCTGGTCGATGAGGGGGTGCTCGATGTCCGGTGCGCTGGAGATCTCGACGAAGGCGTCCCACTGGTCGTAGAAGGCTTGCTCGACTGCTGCCTTGGGATCTTCGGTCGTGGTGGTGGGCTCGGTGGTCGACGACGAAGTCGTGCTCGATTCGTCGACGGGGACGGTGACGTCGCCGGCGTCGTCGGACGCATCGTCGCCGCCGCACGCGCCGGCGAACAGCGCTGCGGTCACCAGGAGTGTCCCGATGGTGCGTGCCACGGCTCGTCCTCGGTCAGATGGAAAGTTCACGAAACGATAGGAGTTCCCGTGACCGCCCGTCAACGGGTCCATCGATCGCCGTCGAGTGATCGGACAACGGGGGTCGGGAGACCGTCACCATGACCGAAGTTGAAATGATCCGCTGCCGGGAACGGATGTCCGCATGACCGACCAGGCGACCCCATCCACGACCCATCCGGACGGACGGCCCGACGGGCGGCCGGGTGGGTACGTCGTGGTGGCCAACGACGGTGCGGGCAGCACCGAGATCGTCGCGGTCAGCGCCGCGGTCGCCCGATTGGCCGGTGAGGCCGCCACCCAGCTGGTGTGGACGAGTGAGCCCTCGGAGTTCGTCGAGCTCGTTCGGGAGCTCGACGACGACCGCCAGCTCGTCGTGGCCGGCGGGGACGGCAGCATCCACCTCGCCCTCGAGACCATCGTCGACCTCGAGCGCACCGACCGGCCCGTCGGGATCATCCCACTCGGGACGGGGAACGACTTCGCCCGGAACCACGACATCCCCCTCGACGCCACCGATGCGGCCGACGTCGTCATCGCCGGGCACGTGGCCAGCGTCGACGCCATGGCGCTCGAAGGTGAGCCTGAGGGCGACGATCAGGGCGCGCGGATGGTGGCCAACAACATCCACGTGGGGCTCGGCGTGCGCGCCGCGGAGCGGGCGTCGAACCTGAAGCAGGTCCTCAAGCGTTTTGCCTACCCGGTCGCCACCGCCTACGAGGGCCTCCAAGGCGAGCCGGTGGAGCTCACCGTCACCATCGACGGCGACCAGGTCTGGGACGGCCCGCTGCTCGCCGCGCTCGTGCTCCTCGGCCCGAGCATGGGAGGCGGCGTCGAGATGGTCCCCGATCGACCCCACCAAGTCGACGTCGTGCTGGTCGAACCGGCCACCGCCGATGAGAGGGCCGGTCTGGTCCGAGCCGCGCTACGGGGCCGGGTGTTCGACGCCGAGCGGGCGGCGCGCCACCAGGCCAGCACGGTGACGATCGCGGGCCGGGACGGCGTGCACACCAACATCGACGGCGAGATGATCCGCTTCCGCACGCCGGTCACGCTCACGCATCGACGAGAGGCGTGGAAGGTGTTCGTTCCCCGAGCCCGATCCTGAGGGTCAGAGCCAGCCGTCGATCAGCGACGCCAGCTTCTCCTGGAGGCGCTGGAGGAGGTTGCGGTCCTCCCAATTCTCGAGATCGAGCTCGGTCGAGCGTTCGAGATCTTCGTCCATGTGCCGGTTGAGCTCGGCGGTGATGCCCTTGTCGAAGACCACGAGCACGACCTCGTCATCGTGCTCGGTGGAGCGCCGGTTGAAGTTGGCCGAACCGATCACGCAGAGCTCGTCGTCGAGGGTGAGGATCTTGGCGTGGAGCATGGACGGCTGGAAGCAGCACGTCTTGATACCCGCATCGAGCATCTGCTCATACTCCGCCTCGCCGGCGACCTGCACGAAGCGCTTGTCGGCGCCCGGCCCCGGCACCATGATCTCGACATCCACACCCCGCCGGGCGGCCTCGCACAACCGTTCGAGGATGTTCTCGTCCGGCGTGAAGTATGCGGTGCTGATCCGCAGCCGCCGATCGGCACAGTCGATCAAGATGCGGAACAGGTTCCAGATGTCGCTGTTGCCGGCCTCGGCCATGCCCAGGACCACCTGGACCTCGATGTCGCCGCTGGTGGGCTGCATCGGGAACTCGTCGATGTCCATGTCGATGAGGTCAGGGCCGGTCTCGGCCCAGTTGTCGAGGAAGGCGGCGCGGAGACCGTCGACGGCAGGGCCGACGATGCGGAAGTGCGTGTCGCGCCATTCGTCCTCGCCGCGGGCGTCGCCGTCCCACTCGTCGGCGATCCCGACACCACCGGTGAAGCCGATGCACTCGTCGCAGACGAGCACCTTGCGATGGGTGCGGTTGTTGGCGTGGAGGGCGCTCTCCTTGTCGACGGGTCGGAACCAACGGACGTCACACCCCGCGTCCTCCATCATCTCGACCAGGCCGGTGTCGAGGTTCCACGCGCCCATGGCGTCGAGGAGTACCCGTACCCGCACGCCGCCCCGGGCCCGCTCGGCGAGGCACTCCGCGAACTGCTTGCCGACGTCGCCCGTCCAGTAGATGAAGGTCAGGAAGTCGACGCTGCGCT
>JBPPNA010000059.1:0-22891 GCA_051306355.1 Acidimicrobiales bacterium
GGGTTGGGGAGGGCGCAGATCGTTGTGCGAGCCTGACTTCCGCCCATGCCCACGACCGCTCCCGCCCCGGGCCCCGAGGCCCGCCGACAAGCCGATCTCGCCCTGCTCGGTGTCGCGGTGCTCGCGGTGTCCACGTCGGGTCCGCTGATCCGCTACGCGGCGGCACCTGCCCTCGCCGTGGCGATGTGGCGCAACCTCCTCGCCGTCCCGTTCTCGTACCTGTTCGCCCGGCGAGCGGAGCGACCCGACCGCCGAGAGCGTCGGTTGATCGCACTCTCCGGGGTCCTGCTCGCTGCGCACTTCGCAACGTGGATCCCGTCCCTGTCGTACACCACGGTCGCTTCGTCCGTGGCCTTGGTCGCCACCCAACCAGTGTGGGCGGCGATCTTCGCTCGCTGGCGTGGAGAGCCCGTTCACCGAGAGGTGTGGATCGGCATCGGCATCGCCCTCGTCGGTGTGGTCGTCCTGTCGGGGGTCGACCTCAGCCTGTCGACCCGGGCCGCCTTCGGCGATCTACTGGCCGTGATCGGCGGGGTGTTCGCCGCCGCCTACGTCACGGTCGGTTCCCACGTCCGGCGCACCGTGGAAACCGCCGTGTACACCACGGGCTGCTATGGCGTGGCCTCGATCTGCCTCCTCGCCATGTGCCTGGTGTCGGGCCGGGACCTGGCCGGCTACGACACGGGCACGTGGCTGGCCATCGTCGCACTCGTGCTCGGTCCGCAGTTGCTCGGTCACACGCTGGTCAACCGGGTCCTGCGGACCATCTCCGCCACCGCGGTGTCGGTGGCCATCCTGTTCGAGGTCGTCGGGGCATCGATCATCGCTGCCGTCGCCTTCGACGAGACCCCACCGCTCGCCGCCGCGCCAGCAGGTGCGTTGATCCTCTTCGGCATCGTCGTCGTCATCCGCGCCGGACGTCGCCGACCGCCGGAAGGAGTGCCCCTTGGCTGAGAACCCGGAGCCCGGCTCCACCACCTTCACGCCCCTCTTCGAACCGCCCGTCGGGGCGCCGACCGCCGGCGTGCCCCTGGTCTTCTCCGTGAAGGGCAGCGCCGTGCACGTGGGCGACGGTCCGGCCGGGCCGGGAGATGCCGACGTGTATCTCGGTCGGCTCGGCGACATCGACTGCTGGGCGGTCGATCTCGACGGCGACGAGGAACCCGACGTCATGGTGACCCCGCTGCTCGCCCTGCACGCAGCCGTCTCCGAGCAGGAGTGGATGGTGGCCGGTCGGGCCGTGCAACTGCTCGAGTGGCGACGTACGCACCGGTTCTGCGGACGGTGCGGCGTGGCCACCGACGAGGTTCCCGGTGAGCGGGCGATGCGGTGCCCGGACTGTGGTCTCCTCGCCTTTCCACGGCTGGCGCCGGCCGTCATCACGCTGATCACCCGGGACGACGGCCGGGCCCTGCTGGCTCGAAACGCCAACTTCCCGGTGCCGATGTTCTCGTGCCTGGCCGGTTTCGTGGAACCGGGCGAGACCCTCGAGCAAGCCGTGGCCCGCGAGGTACGCGAGGAGGTCGGCATCGAGATCGGGAACGTGTCGTACCGTGCTTCGCAGCCGTGGCCGTTCCCGCACTCGCTGATGGTCGGGTTCCGGGCCGAGTGGACCGCTGGTGAGATCGACGTGGACGGGGTCGAGATCGCCGAGGCCGCGTGGTTCGAGGCGGACGACTTACCACCCATTCCGCCCCGGCTGTCCATCGCACGAGTCCTCATCGACGAATGGATCGCGCAGGCCTGATGTCGGCATCGGCGGACGAACCGGAGACCGAGCGGCTCGTCACGCCGCTGTTCGCCCTCATCACGGCATCGGGCCTCTTCTACTTCCTGGCCATCGGTTCGCTGCTGCCGACGTTGCCCCGCTACGTCGAGGACGAGCTGGGGGGAAGCGGTTTCGAAGTCGGCCTCGTGGTCGGTGCCTTCGCCGTGTCGGCCGCCCTGATCCGGCCGACCGCCGGCCGTCTCGGCGACATCGTGGGCCGGCGCACCATGGCCCTCGTCGGTTCCGGGATCGCCGCAGTCTCGATCGTGCCGCTCGGTCTGGTCCACGCGGTGTGGTTCCTCATCCTCGTGCGCCTCGTGACAGGGCTCGGTGAGGCCTCCTTCTTCATCGGTGCGGCCACCGCGGCCCAGGATCTCTCGCCCGATGACCGACGCGGGGAGGCGGCCTCCTTCTTCTCCATCGCTGTCTACGGCGGGCTGGCCTTCGGTCCGGCGGCGGGGGAGTGGATCTACCGCACCCACGGTTCGGACACCATGTGGCTGGCGGCGGCGGCCTCCTGCAGCGTCTCCCTCGTCCTGGCGGCCTTCATCCCCCGAGAGCTGGGCCGGAGCGAGAACCCCCCGCCTCGCCGTGGGCTCCTGCATCCGGCGGCCATCCTGCCCGGGTCGGTGCTGTTGCTCGGGATCCTGGGGTTCACGGGTTACGCCGCCTTCGTGCCGCTCTACGTCGACGAGATCGGCCTCGAGGATGCCGGCCCGTTCTTCTTCGCCTACGGCGCCATCGTGCTCCTGGTGCGGGTGGTGGGCGCCAAGATCCCCGACCGCTTGGGCGTGATCCGGACCTCGACGCTGGCGCTCACGTCCATCGGCGTGGGTGTCGGCACGGTTGCGGCGTTCGCTTCCCCCGCCGGGCTGTGGGTCGGAACGGTCCTGCTGTCGATCGGCATGTCGCTGCTCTTCCCGGCGCTCTTCACCCTCGCGGTGCAGAACGCGCCGGCCGACGAGCGAAGCCATGCCGTCGGCACGTTCTCGCTGTTCTTCGACCTCTCACAGGGTCTCGGTGCACCCGCGCTCGGCCTCCTCGTCACCATCTTCGGAGGTGAGCGGGCCGCCTTCGTGGGCGGCGCGGTGATGGCCGTCATGGGGCTGGTGCTGACCCACACGAAGCTGCGCTCCTCGATGCGGGTCAGCGCTCCGGCGAACTGAGCGCGAGGGCGACCGCAGCCGCCGTCGCCACGTTGAGTGAGTCGACCCCGGGGGCCATGGGGATCCGGGCCCGGCGGTCGGCCGCAGCCAGCGTCGCCTCGGAGAGACCCGGTCCCTCGGCGCCGACGATCCACGCCACACGCTCGTCGCCGATGGCCTCGACGGTGACGTCGCCCGAGGGGGACAGCGCCACGGTGGAGAACCCGGCTCCCCGGAGGAGGTCCAACCCGTCCGGGAGGGCGCCGATCCGGGTCCACGGGACGCGCAGCACGTGACCCAGCGACACCCGGACGGACCGCCGGTACAGCGGGTCGGCACTGGTGCGGTCGAGCAGCACGGCGTCGACGCCGAAGGCGGCGGCGTTGCGGAACAGTGCGCCCAGGTTCTCGTGGTCGTTCAGGCCCTCGACGACGAGCGCCCTGCGGCCGCCAGCCACCAGAGCGTCGGGTCGGGGCAGCGGGAGTCGCCCCGCGGAGGCCACGACGCCCCGGTGGATGGCGAAGCCGGTGACCTCCTCCAGGAGGTCCCTGCTCCCCACGAAGACATCGACGGCGATGCCCTCGAGCAGTGGAAGGACGCGCCGCAGTTTGGACTCCGAGACCAGCACCGAGCGAAGCGGGTACGGGGAGCCCGCCGCCACCTCGAGGCAGAGGAGCCCTTCGACGACGAAGCACCCGTGGTCCGCCTCGGTGACCGCCCGTGCGGCCGCATCCCGCAAACCGGCGACCTCCGCCAGGCGCGGATCGGCGGCGTCGTCGACCGCCACGATGGTGGGAGACGGCGCCACGGCGCCCAACCTATTCGGGCGTTGCGTTCCGTCGCCGGCCGGCGACCACGTCGGCCAGCTCCTCGAGCGCAGCCAGGCTGTGACCGGCGACGAGGTCATCGACGTGGGGCAGGGCGGCGGCCATGCCGGCCGCCGTCGGCTCGAACCCGGCCCGCCCCTTGCGTGGATTGGCCCACACCACCCGGTGCGCGAGGCGGGCCAACCGTTGCATCTGCCCACCGAGGAGCGCGACGTCGTCGCGCTCCCACCCGTCGGACAGGACGACCACGATCGCCCCTCGCGCCATCCCGCGCTGGCCCCACCGGTCGAGGAACTCCTCGAGCAGTCCGCCGAGGCGTGTCCCACCGCTCCAATCCGGGACCGCTCGGCTGACGGCGGCCATCGCCGTGTCCGGATCGCGATGCCGGAGCTCGTCGCTCACACGCGTCAGTCGGGTCCCGACGGTGAAGACCTCCGTCGGGGTCGAGCCTCGTCGGCTGGCGGCATGGGCGAAGCGCAGCAGCGCCGTGGCATGGGCGGACATCGATCCGCTCACATCGACGATCAGGACCACCCGCCGTGGCCGTTCACGGTGGACCTGGTGGTGGAGCCGGCCCGGCTCGCCGCTCTGGCGCAGCACGTCGCGCATGATGCGGCGACGGTCCAGCCGGCCGTGGTGATGGGTGTCCCACCGCCGGGTCCGGCGCGCCTCGCCGGGGAGTCGCATGCGATCGAGCAGACGGTTGACGATGGCCGCTTCGCTCGCGGTCATCGCCGCGAAGTCTCGATGGCGCAACCGCTCGGTCGTGGAGGCCTCGGCCACCAGCAAGGGGATCTCGTCGTCCGACTCTGCATCGGACGTGTTCGGGGCAGCTTCGGCGCTGACCGGGCGCAGGTCCGAGGGCCGTGGTGGCGCCGCGGCGCGGAGCCGGCGCAGTGGATCCTCACCACCGAAGTAGGCGTGGAACACGCGGTCGTAACGGACGACGTCCTCGTGGGACGAGCAGAGACTGACCCGTCCCGCCCAGTACACATGGTCGTGCCGCGCTGGATCGACGGCATCGAGCGACCGGATCAGCGCGGCCACCCGGCCGGGCGATGCCTCCACGCCCGCAGCTCGCAGGGTCCGGGCGAAGCCCACCACGGAGTCGATGGCATCGGCCGTCGCGGCCGCGTCATCCGCACCGTCCGTGTCGGCCACCGTCAGGTTCCGGCGACAGCCCGGTCGATCATCACGCCGATGTCGAAAGATCGGGCTCGCTCCTGGTCCTCGCGGTACTTGAGGACGGCGCCGAGCGTGGCCGTGGCCAGGTCGGCATCGAGGGTCTGGCACCCCAGGGCCACGAGCGCCTCGGTCCAGTCGATGGTCTCCGCGACCCCCGGCGGCTTGTACAGATGAGCCTCACGGAGTCCGGCGACGACCCCGGCGACCTGCTCGGCGAGGCGCTGGCTGGCGTCGGGGACCCGGGCCCGCACGATGGCGACCTCGCGTGCGAAGTCGGGGTGGTCGAGCCAGTGGTAGTAGCAACGCCGCTTCAGCGCGTCGTGGACCTCACGGGTGCGGTTCGACGTGATGACCACGATCGGTGGCTGCGATGCGGTCACGGTGCCGATCTCCGGAATGGTGACCGAGAAGTCGGAGAGGACCTCGAGCAGGAAGGCCTCGAACTCGTCGTCGGCCCGGTCGACCTCGTCGATCAGCAACACGCTGGGGACGGTCTCGAGGGCGGCCAGGATGGGCCGGCTGAGGAGGAAGTCGCGTCCATACACCGTTCGCAATGCGGTGTCGTCACCGGCCGTGGCCGTGTCGACGGCGCGCAGGTGCAGCAGCTGGCGTGGGAAGTCCCAGTCGTAGAGCGCCTGGGCCGCGTCGATGCCCTCGTAGCACTGCAGCCGGATGAGAGGGGCACCGATCAATCCGGCCAGGGTCTTGGCGACCTCGGTCTTGCCCACGCCGGGTTCCCCCTCGAGGAACAGGGGACGGGAGAGCGTCAACGCCAGATAGACCGCCATGGCGAGTCCGTCGTCGGCCAGGTACGCGTGGTCGGCCAGTCGATCGCGCAGATCGGCCGGCGATCCGATGCCGACCGGCATCAGGGTCTGCCCGTCGTGTTCTGCCGGGGTCACCCCGATGCGCGTGTCAGCGCACGCCCCGTGAGCACCCGCGCGAGGTGCTGGCGGTAGTCGGGCTGGGCGTTGAGGTCGGCCGACGGCGACGTGCCCTCGGCGGCGTGACCTGCGGCCGCCTCGATGGCGTCGGGACCGCGGCCCGCGATCGCATCCTCGGTGGCCGTGGCCCGGATCGGGACCGCCCCCATGTTGGTGAGACCCACCCGGGCCTCGGCGATGGAGCCGTTGTCACGACGCACCATCGCCGCGACCCCGACGATCGCCCACGCCTGGGCCACCCGGTTGAACTTCTCGTAGGCGTGACCCCAGGACGAGTCGTACTTCGGGACCTCGATCCGGACGAGGATCTCGTTCGGCTCCAGCGCCGTCTCGAAGTAGCCGGCGAAGAAGTCGGCCGCGCCGATGGTGCGGGTGCCGTTCTGGCCCTGGGCGACGAACCGGGCGTCCATCGCCACCATGACGGCGGGCAGGTCGCCGGCAGAATCGCCATGGGCGTTGGCGCCGCCGATCGTGCCCCGATGTCGGACCTGAGCGTCACCGACCGTCGAGGTCGCCTCGGCCAGGAGACCGCAGTGCTCGCGCACCAGCGGGTGGTGCATGACGTCGTGATGCGTGGTGGCGGCCCCGATGGTGAGGTGATCGCCGGCGTCGGACACCCCCCGCAGCTCGCTGATGCCACCGATGTCGACCACCGCGGTGGGCACGGCGAAGCGCAGCTTCATCAGGGGGAGCAGGCTGTGACCTCCGGCGATGACCTTGGCGTCCTCGCCTCGTTCGGTGAGGGCGGCGACGGCATCGTCGACGCTGGTGGGTGCGACGTAGTCGAACGCGGCGGGGATCATGACGGGCTCCCTTCCTCGGCCGAACCGTGGTGGATCGCCCGCCACACCCGCTCGGGTGTACAGGGCATCTCCACGTCGTTGACGCCGAAGTGCCGGATGGCATCGACGATGGCGTTGACCACGGCCGGGGTCGAGGCGATGGCGCCGGCCTCGCCGACGCCCTTGACCCCCAGGTCGTTGTCTGCCGGCGTCTCGGTCCGGTCGGTGATGAACTCGGGCAGGTCGGGCGCCCCTGGCACCAGGTAGTCGATCAGGGTGCCGGTGACGAGGTTCCCGTCGTCGTCGTGGACCACGCCCTCGTAGAGGGCCTGGGCGATGCCCTGCGCCAGCCCGCCGTGGACCTGCCCCTCCACGATCTGGGGGTTGATGACCTTGCCGACGTCGTCGACGCACACATACGTGCGGATGGTGGGTCGCCCCGTCTCGGTGTCGACGTCGACCGCGCACAGGTGGGTGCCGTGGGGGAACGAGAAGTTCTCCGGATCGAACACGGCATGACCGGTGAGGTCGGGCTCCATGTCCTCGGGGTAGTCGTGGGCGGCGAAGACGGCCAGCGCCAGCTCCTGGATGGTCTTGGACGCATCGGGCGAGCCCTTGACGCTGAAGGTGCCGTCGGAGAACTCGATGTCGTCCTCCGCTGCCTCGAGCAGGTGGGCGGCGAGCTTCTTCGCCTTGGCCACCACCTTCTCGGCGGCACGTTGGAGCGCGATACCGCCCACGGCGAGCGACCGAGACCCGTAGGTGTCGAGTCCCTGGGGTGAGACGGCGGTGTCGCCGTGGAGGACCTCGATGTCGTCGAAGGGGATGCCCAGCGCGGACGACGCGATCTGGCTCCACGACGTCTCGTGCCCCTGACCGTGCGGCGAGGTCCCGGTGACGACCTGGACCTTGCCGGAGGGCATCATCCGGACCGTGGCCGACTCCCAGCCGCCGGCGCCGTAGTCCAGGTTGCCGAGCACCCTCGAGGGGGCGAGGCCGCACATCTCGGTGAACGTCGAGATGCCGATGCCCAACTGCACCTTGTCGCCCCGTTGGCGACGTTCTGCTTGTTCGGCCCGGAGCTCGTCGTACCCGAAGAGCTCCATGGCACGGTCTGTGGCGGCCTCGTAGTTTCCCGAGTCGTAGGTGAGCCCGGCCACCGTCTCGTAGGGGAACTCCTCGTGGGTGATCCAGTTCTTGCGCCGGAGCTCCATCGGCTCCATCCCGAGCTCGACGGCGAGCTCGTCCATGATGCGTTCGATGGCGAACGTCGCCTCGGGGCGACCGGCACCTCGGTAGGCGTCGGTCGGGGTCTTCGAGGTGAACACGCCGGTGCAGTTGAAGCGGTAGGCATCCATCTTGTAGATGGCCGGGAACATGAAGGCGCCGAGGATGGGTATGCCCGGGGTGACCAGCATGAGGTAGGCGCCCATGTCGGCGAGCAGATCCACCTTGAGGCCGAGCAGCTTGCCCTCGTTGGTGGCCGCGATCTCGATGTCCTGGATCTGGCCCCGCCCGTGGTGCAATGCGAGGTGGGCCTCGCTGCGGGTCTCGGTCCACTTTGCCGGACGGCCGAGCTTGCGGGCGACGAGCAGGGTGATGACCTCCTCACCGGTGACCTGGAGCTTGGCGCCGAACCCTCCGCCGACGTCCGGGGCGATGACTCGGATCTTGTGCTCGGGGATGCCCGTGATGATCGCGAGCATCGTCCGGAGGATGTGCGGGACCTGGGTGGACGAGTACAGGGTGAAATCCCCTGACGCCGCCTGCGGCACACAGAGCGTGGCCCGGGGTTCGATCGGTGTGGGGAGCAGCCGCTGCTGGATGAAGCGGCGCTTCACGACCACGTCGGCCTTGGCAAAGGTCTCGTCGACGTCGTCTCCGGTGGGCATCGAGAAGAAGTACGACTTGTTGGTGCCCTCGTCCTCGTGGAGCACGACATCGTCCCGCAGGGCCGCCTCCATGTCGACAACGGCGGGAAGGGGGTCGTAGTCGACGATGACCTGCTCGGCGCCGTCGACGGCTGCGGCCTTGTCCCTGGCCACGACCACGGCCACCGGGTCGCCGGCGTAGCGGACCTTGTCGATGGCGATGGGTGGGTGGGGTGGATGGACCATGTCGGGGGTCACCGGCCAGGCGCAGGGAAGGGTGGCGCACTCGCCGGCGAAATCGGCGCCCGTGTACACGGCGAGCACGCCGGGCACGTCGAGGGCGCCTGCCGTGTCGATGTCGCCGATGCGAGCGTGTGCCATCGGGCTGCGCACGAAGGACAGGTGGACGACGCCCGTGGCTGCGATGTTGTCGGTCCACGTCGTCTGACCCGTGATGAGGCGGGCGTCCTCCTTGCGCAAGGTGGCATGGCCCACGTGGCCGGTGGTCGGCTCGTCGGTGACCGTCATGCCGCACCTCCGTTCATCTTCGCCGCCGCGGAGCGCACCGCAGTGACGATGTTCTGGTAGCCGGTGCAACGGCAGAGATTGCCCTCCAGGCCGTGCCGGATCTCCGCATCGGTGGGATCGGGGTTCTCGTTCAGCAGATCGAGGGACGCCATGATCATTCCCGGCGTGCAGAACCCACACTGCAGGCCGTGGGCCTCGTGGAACGCCTCCTGCAGCGGGTGCAGGTCCGCGTCGTTCGACGAGGTGGCGGCCAACCCCTGGATGGTCAACACCTCGTGGCCGTTGGCCTGGACGGCGAGCACGGTGCAGGACTTCACGCTCTGGCCGTCGAGGTGCACGGTGCACGCACCGCAACTCGACGTGTCGCACCCCACGTTGGTCCCGGTGAGTCCGAGCGTCTCGCGCAGGTGCTGCACCAGCAGCATTCGTGGTTCGACCTCGTCGGTGTAGGCCGTCCCGTCGACGTTCACGGTCACTGAAGCCATGGATCCCCCTGGCGGTCGATGTGGATGATCGACCACCTGGTGTCCCCCCCGGGTGGTCACGACTCACCCAACCACAGATGGAGGCGTTCCGCCCGTCGGGTCACCACACGAGACGAGGCAGGATCCGTCCTCGATCGGGTACAACGGAGATGTGCCACGCAACGTCGCCCAGAAGCTGATCGCCGACCACCTCGTCGAGGGGGTGATGGAACCCGGGACCGAGATCGGTCTGCGCATCGACCAGACCCTGACCCAAGATGCCACCGGCACCATGGTGATGCTCGAACTGGAGGCAATGGACCTCGACCACGTCAAGACCGAGCTGTCGGCGCAGTACGTCGACCACAACCTGCTCCAGGCCGACAGCCGCAACGCCGACGATCACCAGTTCCTCCACAGCGCAGCCCGCAAGTTCGGTCTGTGGTACTCGAAGCCGGGCAACGGCGTCAGCCATCCCGTGCACATGCAGCGGTTCGGCGCGCCCGGAAAGACCCTGCTCGGTTCCGACAGCCACACCTGCGCGGCCGGATCCCTCGGCATGCTGGCCATCGGGACCGGTGGCCTCGACGTGGCCCTCGCGATGGCAGGCGAGCCGTTCTACGTGACCATGCCCGAGATCTGGGGCGTGCACCTCGCCGGCCACCTCCCTGACTGGGTCAGCGCCAAGGACGTCATCCTCGAGATGCTCCGCCGCCACGGGGTCGAGGGGGGAATCAACCGCATCGTCGAGTACCACGGTGCCGGGGTGGCGACGCTCTCGGCCATGGACCGTCATGTCATCGCCAACATGGGCGCCGAGCTCGGTGCCACCACGACTGTCTTCCCCGCCGATGCCGAGGTCGAGCGCTTCCTCACCTCCGAAGGCAGAGCCGAGGACTACACCGAGCTCACCGCGGACGAGGACGCCACCTACGACGTGACCGACGAGATCGACCTCTCCACGCTCGTCCCCCTCATCGCCAAGCCGGTCAGCCCCGGCAACGTCGTCCCGGTGTCCGAGGTCGCCGGGCAGGAGATCTCTCAGGTGGTCATCGGTTCGTCGGCCAATCCGGGCATCCGCGACTTCGCCATCGCAGGGCTCATCGTGCGGGGCCGCCAGACCGACGACCGTGTCAGCTTCGATGTGAATCCCACCAGCCGGCAGACGCTCGAGGCGCTGACGCGCGACGGCTACCTCTACGACCTCATCGCCGCCGGCGCCCGCATCCACCAGTCCGGCTGCATGGGTTGCATCGGCATGGGGCAGGCGCCTGCGACCGACACCGTCAGCCTGCGCACCATGCCCCGGAACTTCCCCGGCCGGTCGGGGACGAAGGAGGACAAGGTCTTCCTCTGCAGCCCGGAGACCGCAGCTGCATCTGCGCTCACCGGCGTGATCACCGACCCGCGCACGCTCGACATGGACCCCCCCGACTACCAGCCGAGCGGCGAGACCCAGGTGAACACCGAGATGCTGGTGGCCCCGGACCCCGATGCCCGCGCGTTGCTCCTCAAGGGACCCAACATCGCCAGCTTCCCGGACTTCGACGGTCTGCCCGAATCCCTCGAGTGCCTGGTGCTGCTCCAGATGGGCGACGACGTCTCCACCGACGAGATCAGTCCGGCGGGCGCACGCGTCCTGCCCTTCCGCTCCAACCTGCCCAAACTGGCCGAGTTCAGCTTCGATCCCGTCGACCCGACGTATGCCGATCGGGCCAAGGCCCACGACGGGCCCCACGCCGTCGTCGCCGGCGCGAACTACGGCCAGGGCTCATCTCGAGAGCACGCCGCCCTCGCCCCGCGCTCCCTCGGCCTCCGCGTGGTGATCGCCGAAGGGTTCGCCCGCATCCATTGGCAGAACCTGGCGAACTTCGGCGTCCTGCCCCTCGAGTTCGAGGACCCTGCCGACCGTCAGCGGATCGTGCCGGGCTCTGTCCTCAGCCTGCCCGCCGTCCGGGCAGAGCTGTCCTCGGGCGACTCGATCACCCTGGAGGCCGACGGCGACCCTGTCCCGGTTCGCCACCGGTTGTCTCCCCGCCAGGTGCGTTCGGTCCTCTCCGGCGGTGCCATCAACGCGGTGAAGGCGGCTCTGCAAGACTGACGCCGTGCCCTCTGCCGTGACCTCTTCGGGGCGATCGCTCCCCACCACGTTCGACATCCAGGGCCGGACGGTCTCGTTCCCGATCGAGGTGCGCAGGGCCCGCATGGCCAATGCCGTGTACCGCATCCCCGCCCCCCTGATCGAGGCTCTCGTGGATCCTGCCTTCGAGGTGGTGATCGACGAGCAGGGCTCGGCAACGGTGGTCCTCGGCTTCGTCGACTACGAGGACAGCGACCTCGGGGACTACGACGAAGTGCTGTTCTCGGTCATGGCCAGGGCCGGCGCCACCGAGGGCGCCTTCATCTGGCGACTGCCCGTCAACCAGGAGTTCACCCGTGAGGCCGGCGTCCGGATGCTGGGGCTGCCGAAGACGGTCGAGCGCATCGAGGTCGTTCGCGACGCGGACTCCGTCTCCTGCTCACTCCACTCGGACGGGGCTCTCGTGCTGCGCCAGACCTTCCCCGAGCTGGCTGCGGTCGACTTCGTTGCGATGCCGTCGCCGACCGTGTGCCTGAGCGTCATCGACGGGACGCCGGCGATGTCGGCGTCGGACGTCACCGGAGGTCTGCGGATGACCGTCGATCCGGCGGGGTACTCGCTCGAACTGGGCGATCACGCCTGGGCTGACGAGCTCCGGGCCCTCGGCCTGTCGGATGCGGTCCCCACGGCGATCACCCTGTGTGACGACTGGCAGGCCACCTTCCACCCCCCGGTCCCGCTCGCCGGACGATCTGCGGTGGGCTGATGGTGCGGACGGCCGGTCGGGTACCTTCGTATCCGTGGGAACGGGGGCAGATCACCGGGCGACGGTGATCGTCGACACAGCGATCAGCCCATACTGCACCATCGACGAGAGCGCCACCATCACCTGGGCGGGAGCGAGTATCACCGAGCTCCTCGGGTGGGCCCCGGAGGACATGGTCGGGCGCAACATGGCCGAGTTCCTCGAGCCGGCATCCCTCGAACGGGCCGCCGACATGCTCGTGCGATACCAGACCACGGGGCAGTCCTCGGGTGCGTGGCGGTCGTCGGGGATCCTGGCCGACCTCATCCACGCCGACGGGTCCCACGTCGCCTGCGACGTGGCGATTGCCACCTCCGTGCGCACCGGCATGGACGGGTTCGTCCTGCAGTTCCGCCGCCGTGGGGGTGGGCGCCACATCCAGGAGGCGCTGGCATCCATGGCAGGGAACCTGCCCCTCCGCCGGGTCCTGTCGTCGGTGGCATCGGCGCTCGCCGTCGACGTGGCCGACGCCCGGGCCGAGATCCTGTGGGAATGGACGGGCAGCGATTTCGCCGCCCACGCTTCCAGCGATGCCCTGCTGGTCCCGGCGAACGACGTGCCGACTGACCCAGGACGTCGCCCATGGATCGAAGCGTTCCGCGACGACGATCCGCAGTGGTTCCAGCGAGGTGATGACCTCCCCCAGGAGGTGGAACGTTGGATGGGTGAGATCGGCCTGTCGAGCGGCTGGGTGCAGCCGGTCACATCGATCGCCACGGGTACCCCAGCGGCGGTGATGCTCATCTGGCGGGGTGGCGACATCGACCGGGCGTTGTTCCCCTCCCACGAGATCGACGTCATGGGCGAGCTGGTGGCCCTGGCCCTCGAGTGGGAACGGGGCCGGACGTCGTTGCGCTTCGCGGCCAACCACGATCCGCTGACCGGATTGGCCAATCGCCGCACTCTGCTCGAGCGTCTGCGCACACCGGTGGCGCCGGGGACGCCGGGCACCGTCCTGTTCTGCGACGTCGACGACTTCAAGCCGGTCAACGACGAGCACGGTCACGCGTCAGGCGACGCCGTGCTCCAGGAGATCGGGGAGCGACTCCGCCAGTCGGTCCGGCCGAGTGACCTCGTCGCTCGCTACGGCGGCGACGAGTTCGTGATCCACTGTCCCGGTACGACCGATCCTGTGGTGGTGCAGGAACTGACCGCACGCCTGATCGAGGCCACCAGCGAGCCCATCACCGTCGGAGCGCTCACGGTCCAGGTGGGGCTCAGTGTGGGGAAGTCGACCGTCGGCATGGGGGAAGACATCGACGAGGTCCTCGCCGCCGCATCCCGAGACATGGGCGACGTCAAGCGCCGCCGGAAGGCGTCGGTGTGATGCTCAGACCGTGGTGGGACTGACGCCGGACTCGTCCGGCTCGGTGACCGCCACGCCCCGGAGCGCCAGGTCGATGGCCAGATCGGTGAAGATCTCGGCCGTCTCGCCGCGATAGCGCAGCTGGATCTCGTTGGACTCGCGGTAACGGCCGAAGACGCTGTTCTTGTCGAGCACCTCGAGCCCGGCGGAACGGGTGCTACGCACCCGGTCGGATGCCAGGATGAACAGATCGGCGTGATCAGGGTGAGCGGCCGACAGCTCCTCGAGGGCGGCCAGTACGACACCTTCTTCGACGGTGCCGGAGAGCTCACCGTGCTCGTCGGCCTCGAGACCGAGTGTCTTTGCGGTGGCGAGCACGTGCATCTGATCCTCCTCGATATGTTCCTTGGGTCACGATGCCGTCGTTCTCGGGGAACGACAACCCGACATCGGTCGTCAGAGTGTGTCTTTTGCCTCACGGTCGCTGGCGGATGACACCACCGATGACACTACCGCGCCACCGAGGGCGGGTCGTCCCTCGGAGCGAAGTGTTCCCAGACGAGCGCTGCGGTCCGGCTGGCGCCCGTGGATCGTCACGGTCGGGCCGCACGCGAGATCCGATGGAACAGCCGATAGAACGAAGGGTGTCCGATGGAACCGGAGTACCGGCCACTTGGCCGGCGAACGAAAGGGATGCAGCACATGAACGATTCCGCCGATGTGGCGACCGTGGACGCCGCGCTCCGCCTTGGTGCCGGTGTGGAAGCGGGGGAGCGGCAGTTCGTCGTCGAGCGCTGGGGCAAGCTCGACTCTCGCCTGCGATCGTTTCGATCCGGAACCGTCGAGCTGCACCTCACCGTGAAGGAGCGCGATACGCCCTCGCAACGGACGACGCTCGAGGCATCGATCGATCATCAGCCCACCATCGTGGCCACCTCGGGCGAGGAGTCCTTCGATCAGGCCCTCAACGAGGTGCGTGACGATCTCATACGTCAGCTCACCGATGCCAAGAACCGCTCCGAACCGCGCAACAACCGGCACCTGCGCGACAAGGGCTGAACGCCGTCCGGCTCCTGACCGTTCTTGTCACCAATTCGGGTCTCTTGGGCCCCATTTTGGTGACAAGAACGGGGGTTTCGAGGGTCAGGTGGCGGAACGGCCTTGCTTCCAGTAGCCCCGGACGGTGGCTGCCGACCGGGTCATGCCGCGCTCGTCGAAGAGGTGCTTGCGGATCCTCTGCATCGACGCAGCCTCGCCGGCCACCCACACACTCGGCGGCATGTCCGCAGTGCCGGTCACCGCGTCGACCAGGGCGTCACCGGGTCGGGCGCCAGGATCGAGATCGTGCCATCGGATGTCTGCGCCGGGATGTGCCGGGAGCTCCAACCGGGCCGAGGGATGGGCGACCTCGACGTGGACTCGCACGGACATGGTGTGGGGAAGGACCTCGAGCAGTTGGCTGATGGCCGGGATGGCGGTCTCGTCGCCGGCCAGGAGGTACGCGCCGGTGTGGGTATCGATCTCGTAGCCGCGGCCCGGGCCGGAGATGGCCACCTCGTCGCCCGGTGCGGCGGTCGACGCCCAGTCCGACGCGGCGCCGCCGTCATGGACGACGATGTCGAGGGTGAGGGCCAGTTCGCCGGTGTCGAGTTGCCGCGGCGTGAACGTGCGGATCGGTGCTCGCTCACCGCCGGGGAGCTCGAACTGGTTTCCGGTCCACTCCGGCATGACGAGGGAGTCGCCGCCCAGTGGTGGGAGGAGCAGGCGCACGCTGGCCGCCGGCTCGTCGATCTCGAGCCCCTCGAGCTCGGTTCCGCCCAGGACGAACCGTCGCATCCGGGGGCTGAGGTGCTCGATGGACCGGACTGCGACGCGGCGGAAGGTCGGTGGCTCCCGACGGATCGGGGTCGTGCCTGCGATGCCCTCGGAGCTCATGTCTCCAGGGTGGCACCGTCAGGGGCCGGGCGGCGTTGTGAGCTGAGCCAGCTCGGGGTTCCGGTCAGACGACCTCGACGCTCCATGTCGAGGGGTCGTCGAGTTGGCCCATGTGCACGTGCAGGCGGAGCGTTTCGCCGGCAGTGACCTCCCGGTCGAGGCGGAACATGCGGTTGCCCCAGCTGGTGACGGGGTCGAGGGGCGAGGTGGACAGCGTCGTGGCGTCGTCGAAGCGTGCCTCGAACCAGACGCACGAGCCATCGACGATCGTGTCGGCGGACGCAGTGCGTTCGACGACGTGGTCCGTGGGCAGGGACGTGAGCCCGTCGAGGGTGTGGAGGTCGAACTCGAGGATCGGTTCCGGCGAGTCGACCGTGGTCTCGACCGAACCCGGGCGGGCCCAGAGCTGTTCGTTGCGGCCGGTGTCGAACCGGGCAGCGACGGGGGACCGCTCCATGGCGCTGAGGTCGATGCCGCTGGGGAGGCCGATGTTCCAGAAGCGTCGGACCCGCATCGACGCCCGCATGCTCACGGGTTCGACGAAGAGTCGGAACCTCGCCGGGAGGAGCCGCCCGCCGGGGGCCAGGACGCGGTCGCGGAGGTCGAGCACGTTCTGGAGCATGTTCTCGTTGAAGAGCTCGTCCCCCATCTGCTCGTGCAGGACGACATCGATCGGTTCGGGGGGAGTGAACTCGCGACTGTTGGCCTGCACGAACTCGATGTTCGTGAAGCCGTTGTGGTTCGCGATCTCGCGTGCGACGTCGATGAAGTCGGAGTGTTCGACGGCGTAGACCTTCTCGGCACCCGCCCTGCTCGCCATGAAGGCGAGCAAGCCGGTGCCGGTGCCGAGGTCGAGCACGACGTCGCCCGGTCTCACGTTGCGTTGGATCCCACGGTGGTATGCCTCGACACGGACCGAATCGCTGAGCATCTCTTCGTGCTCGGCGAGGCCGGCGAAGTTGGTCTCGTTCATGAGGTCGTACACGACCGTCATCAGGTGGTCGCTCGACGCGACTCGATTCGCGGCGAATCCCAGCGTCGATCGGACCGCCTTGGTCACCGCCCGCTTCGCCCGATTGGTCATCCGAGGCAGGCTACGGCGATCGATCGAACCTGAATTGTCTGCGCTCGGTCACGGCACGGTCTGGTAATCGGTGCGGTTGACCGGTGCGATCGAGTTACTTGATGCCGAGGCGTTCGACGGGCACCCCGGTGAGTTCGGCGATACTCGGTTCTCGAGAGACCGACTCGCTTCGCCCCTCGATCTCGAGGGCAATCGGAATGATCGGTCCGGACACCTGGGATGTCAGCGAGCGTCACCCGTGCAAGTGGCTCTCAGTTGAGGTGGTTCCGCACTGCGTACGCCGCGGCTTCGGTGCGGTTGGCCGAGCCGGTCTTCTGCAGGATGGCGCGGACGTGGTTGGCCACAGTGTTGGGGCTGATGAACAGCTCCTCGGCGATGTCACGGTTGGAGCGGCCAGCCGCGACGAGGACGAGTACTTCGGCTTCTCGTGTCGAGAGTCCGTCGGGCAACTCGGGCCGGGGGGCGGCGACGGCTTGTGCCGCCTGCGGCAGCAGGCGGTCGACGACCCCATCGAACGACTCAGGACCGGATGCGAGGTCACGAGCCCGGTTGGCGTGATCGGCGGCGCCAGCCGAGTCGTTGCGACGGGCCAGGATCCACGACCACGTGGCCTCGACGTGCGATGTCCATATGGGAGATCCGCTCTGCTGGGCGAGCGCCAGAGCCGATGCGATGTGGACGTCTGCATCGCTCGGGCGGCCGGCCATCTCGGCGAGCCCGGCCCGCAGTCGATCGGCAGGCCCCGCCGACACGGTGAACCCGGCCATGAGCGTTCGGCCCGCGTAGCGGTCCAGCTCCTCGGCAAGCACGTCGACGTGTTCGTCGCGTTCGAGCAACATGGCGGTCTCCGCGAGAAAGCTCAGCGAGATGGGCCAGAGCCGATCCCTGGTGATGCTGGCGAAACCACCCGCAGACAACTCGTCGAAGGTCCGGTTGCCTTCCGCCGACATGTCGAGTTCGGCATACGCGAGGGCGAGACCCGGACCCCATACGCCGTTGGTGTCGTCGCTCTGGCTGAGGAGATGGAGGACGGGGCGCATCTCGGCGAGGCGTCCCTGTTCGCGACGGATCATGAACATCAAGAGGCCGTAGACGCCGCTCTGGGGCAGACCGTCATCGGCGAGCTCGACCTGGGCCGCTGTCTCGACCTCGATCTCGGCTTCGTCGAGGTGACCGTCGGCCAGCGCGAGCGCGGCAGTCAGGACGTGTGACTGGAACCGGAACAGCGGGAACTGGAGCGTCTGGGCGGCGGCACGGTGACGGTCGAGCACGGGGCGGATGTCGTCGAGCCGGCCGAGCTCGAGACACGCGGCGACCTGGGTGCCGGTCGCCCACATCGAACGCCACGCGTTGCCGGTCTTGGTGGTGATCCGCTCGAGCTCGACGGCGAAGTCGAGCTTCTCGATCGGATCGACGGCGGCGATGGAGGCGACCTCGAGAGCCAGGCTGATGGCTTCCTGGTCTTCGATCTCGCGAGCCGCCGCGACGGCACCTCGTGCGAGCTCGGGAGCCTCGGGGTCACCGACGAGCGCCTTGGATCGCGCCAGGGACGCGAGCAATCGGGCGCGCAGCGCCGGATCCTCATCGTCCACGCTGTCGAGCACCTCGGTGAGCAGCACCGAGACGGTCGCTCGCTCTTTGCCCGGGATGTGTGCCAGATGGGCCGACTTCTCGAAGCTCATCGCGGCCTCGGCCCGAAGTCGGAGGTCCTCGGCCAGTGTCGCGGTCTCGTAGGCGATGCTCGCCGTACGGGCCGCGTCGAGCAGCCGACCTGATCGCTGCAGGAGGTCGACCATGTCGACGAGCAGCGACGCCCGTTCGGAGGTGCCGTCAGGCACGACATCGAGCGCGACGCGCAGCAGGGTGATGGCTTCGTCGTATGCCGACGTCCGGCGTGCCTGCGCAGCCGCCCGACCGCCGTAGTAGACGGCCTTGTCACGGCCACCGACTGCAGCAGCGGCCGCGAAGTGACGGGTGAGACTGGCCAGCACCAGACGGCGATCGCCTTCGTGGGCACGTTCGAGGGCGCCGGCGATGCGGAGATGGAGCGCTGAGGTGGTCAGTGCCGGGAGCGCCTCCACCACCGCATCGCGCAGCAGTGCATGGGTGCACTGGTACGTCGGCAGCGGACCCGGGAGCTCTTCGATGAGGCCGGTGCCGAGAAGCTCGTCGAGCGCGACGGTGACCTGGGACATCTCCTGCGGGGATGCCTCGATGATCACGGTGAGCTCGACGCGGGTGGCGGCGACCGCAACGAACTCGACCAGGTCTCGAGCCTCGCTCGAGAGCCGCTGCAAACGCGCCGCAACCGTCTCCAGGATGCTCTCGGGGACCCCCGGATCCGTGCCCGCTGACCGAATCAGGTGGTCGCAGACCTCGGAGATGAAGAACGGGTTGCCGCCGGTCTGCTCGCTGATGGTGGACGCGAAGTCAGCGAGATCACCGGGGACGCCGTCGCGCCCTGCGATGAGCTGGAGGACCGCGTCCAGGCTCAAGCCGCCGAGCTTGATGCGAGTGACCCAGTCGACCCGTCGCAGGTCAGCGAGCGCTTCGGCCAGGGCGCTGTCCACCTCGTCGCGACTGTCGCGGAAGGTACCGACGATCAAGACACCAGGGATGGGCTCGGTGCGGGCCAGGTAGCGCAGCACGGCGAGTGTCTGGTGACCTGCCCAGTGCAGATCGTCGAGCACCAGGACGACCGGGGCCTCTGCGGCTCCGGCCACCAGGACCGTGCGGATCGCGTTGAAGACCCGGTGACGTTCGGCCTCGGGATCGGCCGGCTCGGGACGGATCAGTCCGGTCACGAGCTGATCGATCTGCGGGACGAGAACGGAGAGATGGCACAGATCGGACCGCATCGCATCCAGCGTCTCTTCGGGAAGCTGCACGAGGAGCTGGTGCAGCGCCATCACCCATGGTTGATACGGGAGCGAGAGGTTGCTGTCGCAGACGCCGCTCAACACGATGTGCCCGGCCTCGTGGCCTGTCTGCGCCAGATTGGTCGCGAGCCGGGTCTTGCCGGCACCGGCCTCGCCGCCGATCAGGGCGATGCGCGGTTCGCCACTCCGCACATCGGACAAGCAGCGGAGGAGATCCTCGACTTCGACGTCGCGGCCGACGAAGGGGCGGTTGGCCGGCGCCGAGAGGGTGAAGGGAAAGGCCCATTCGTTCGACGTCTTCTGCGCAGGTTCCCAGTTGACGCAGAACGCATCGACCGACCCGCTGATCCCCTTCAGCTCCATCGCCGGGACTGCTCGATAGGACACCGCCGCTCGGTCACCAGCCATGAGCCGCACCACTGCGGACACGAGGATCTGGCCGGGATCAGCCGCCGACTCGAGCCGGGCCGCGGTGACGACTGGGAGGCCGAAGCAGTCTTCTGCCTCCCAACTGACGTCGCCAGCTGCCAGCCCGACGCGGATGTGCAGATCGGGGGTCTCCGTGTGCACGCCCTGCTGGAGAGCGACCGCCGCGGCGACACCATCCGAAGCAGCGTCGAACACGGCCATGATCCCATCGCCAGCAGTCTTGAGGACCCGGCCGGAATGAGCGCTGACGATGCCCCGCAGCTGCTGCTCGTGGGCGCGAAAGATGCGGTCGGCCTCGACTTCTCCCATCGCGCTGCGATGGGCAGTGCTGTCGGCGATGTCGGTGAACAACACGGTGGCCATCGCCGTTCCTGAAGTGCTCATCAGCGCCTTCGTCCGACCCGGGCAGCCGCCCGATGGTCAATCCTGACTATAGGCCCGAGCCGAGCGGTGCATTCCGCCAACGCGAACAGTCAGGACAGGTCATGACACCGACACCGGCATTCCGTACCGTCAGAACCGACGACAACACAGGAGCACCATCATGGGCTTGTACGTGATCGAACGAGAGTTTCTCGACGGGCTCGACCCTGACGCTCTCGACGGCGACGGCATCAAAGCCATCAACGACGAAGTCGGCGTGAAGTGGATCCTGTCGTTCCTCTCGGCCGACAAGCGCAAGACCTTCTGCCTCTATGAAGCGCCGAACCCCGAGTCACTCCGAGAAGCAGCTGCCCGCCTGGGCATTCCTGCCGACGTCGTGACCCCCGTGGACGGCATCGGGCCGATGAGCGAACAGTTCCCGTCGCCGACCAACTGACCACCACACAGGAGAGCGAACCATGACCACGACAACCCCTTCCACGAACGCGCCCACAGCCGAGGAGACCATCGATCGGCTCCTCCCATCAGACCTGCTCGCCGCCATCGACGAACGTGCACCGACCTACGACCGGGAGAACACGTTCTTCACCGAGGACTTCGAGGCGCTCAAGGCCACCGGCTTCCTCAACATCGCCGTGCCGGAGGAGTTCGGCGGTTCCGGCTTGCTCCTCGACCAGGTGAGCCAAGCCACACGACGCCTTGCCTACGTGGCCCCTGCCACTGCGGTCGCCGTCAACATGCACATCTACTGGACTGGTGTCGCCGCGGACCTGCTCCGCGCCGGCGACGATTCGGCCCGCTTCGTTCTGGAGGAGGCCGGCGCAGGCAAGATCTTCGCCGCCATCCACGGCGAGGCCGGGAACGACATCCCGGTCCTGCTCTCCTCCGCGTCGGCCGAGAAGGTCGACGGTGGATGGAAGATCAACGGCCACAAGATCTTCGGCAGCCTGTCCCCGGTGTGGGACTACGCGGGCTTCCACGCCATGGACACGACGGATCCCGCCGCGCCCAAGATCGTGCACGCGTTCTTCCCCCGTGACACGCCAGGCGTTGACATCGTCGAGACGTGGGACACGCTCGGCATGCGGGCCACCCAGAGCCACGACACGGTGCTGACCGACGCCGTCGCCCCGGACGACATGGTCGTACGGGTGTGCCCACCGGGTTTCGCGGGCGCTGACCTGTTCCAGGTGTCGATGTTCGCCTGGGCGCTGCTCGGCTTCGCCGCCGTCTACCACGGCGCCGCACGTCGGGCGTTCGACATCACCTTGGCGAAGGCGCCGACACGGTCCTCCGTCGCCCTCACGAACTCGATGGCTCACCACCCGGAGGTCCAGCACCACATCTCCGAGATGCGCATCGCGCTGGACGCCAGCGAGGCGCTCTTGGACCGCACGACCGGCGACTGGGCGGCGGGCGTCGAACACCCCGACTGGCCGGTACGTATCGTCGGTACCCGCTACCGGGTGATCACCGAATCCTTCGACATCGTCGACCGCGCCCTCGACCTGTCCGGAGGCTCCGGGGTGTTCAAGCGAAACCGCCTCGAGCAGATCTTCCGCGACGTCCGCATGGGTCGATTCCACCCCGGCAACACGTTCCTCGCCCACGAACTCATCGCCAAGCTCTGCCTCGGCATCGACCCCGACGACCCGCAACGCTGGGGATGATGCGGTCTGCGAGTGGTCCGTGTGAGCAGTCCGCAAGTGCCCGGTGGGGTTGTCCATGGGCTTCCTCGAGATCTGCGCAAGGTGCTGATCGCGAACGCCACGGCTCTCGATGCCTGGAACGACATCACTCCGCTCGCCCGCAACGAGTTCATCTGCTGGGTCGAGGACGCCAAGCAGGAGACGACCCGCGAACGGCGAGTTCGCCGGACCAAGGAAGAGCTGGAGGAGGGCCAGCGTCGGCCCTGCTGCTGGCCCGGCTGCAAGCACCACGAGCGCACAGGCAGATAGCGGTCCGCGTTGCGCTGGCCGCCAGTCGGCACGTCGGAGGCACCACGTCACTCGGCGAGTGACTCCAAGCCTTGGATCGCCTCGTCCACTCGATCGAGCGGCACGAGCAGGTGGTCGTGGAAGTACCCGGCAAGCACGTTGCAGGGAATTCTGAGGTCAGTGAGCACCTCGGCCAACGCGGCAGTCAGGCCGACGGCCTCGAGAGAGCTGTGCACTGTGACGGTCAACCACGCAGCTCGGAAGTCAACCGACCAACCTCGTCGCTCCGCCTCCTCGACGGTGACGACAGCGGTCGTGCCTTCGTCCTCCGCGACGACGGCCATGACCCCTGCTCCGAGGACAACGGGTTCCGGGAGATGGACGACGGTCACCGGCTGTTCACGTCGCTCGATCCGAAGCGACGCGAGCATCTTCGACAGGTCGGTCTCACCGGGCACCGCTCCGAGTCTGGCGCGCCGTCACCGTGGTGCGTCGTCGCTCGGCCTCGGCACCCGTTCACCGTAGGTGGGGGCCAGTG
>JBPPNA010000063.1:0-8769 GCA_051306355.1 Acidimicrobiales bacterium
GCGGACTTCCGCACCGGTCACAGAACGAGGCGACCTCACGGTTCGCTGCACCGCACCCCTCGCACCTCATCCCGACCAGGGTGTCATGGTTGTCCAATCGACGAACTGCATGTGTCAGATGCCGTGGAAACCGTAGAAGCGGCCCTTGGGCCGGGCGTGGACGTGCCAGTGGCCCGGGATGGAGCGGCGGTCGGGGTCGATCCAGAACTCGCCGTAGGTCTCGGTCGCAACCCGCTCGAGCGAGGCCATCATGTGCTCCCGGTCTGCGTCCGGCGGTTCCACGCCATGGGGGCGCCACACCACCATCGGCGTGCAGCACGCCTCGCACTCGGCGATCCAGCACACATCGTCCTCGTGGAACCAGGGCGAGATCCGGGCTGCTTCACACAGCTCGCAGTCGGGATCATCCGCCATGCCGGCCGAGCCTGGCACAGCCAGGTGGCCGGTAACGTCGTCTCGGTGAGTGCCCACTCGACCGCCGCCTACGCCAACGCCCCCACCTCCGGATCGGGACGGGGTGTGCTCGTGCTGCACTCGTGGTTCGGGCTGACCGACGCCGTCAAGGAGCGCTGTAACCAGCTGGCCGACGCCGGGTTCTGTGCCCTCGCTCCCGATCTGTTCGACGGCGTCACCACCGACGATCCCGAGGAGGGACGCCGGCTCCTCCAGGAGGTCGACCCCAACCAGCTCGCCATCGGCGTGAAGTCGTGTGCCGAGGCCCTGCGCCAGATGCCGGCCACCGACGACGAGCCCATCATGATCGTCGGCTTCTCGATGGGCGCATCGCTCGGGCTCTGGCTGTCGGAGCGGGAGCCCGCCTCGGTCGAGGCCGTCGTGGGGCTCTACGGCACCCAGGGCATCGACTTCACCGAGACCCGGGCCCGGTACCAGTTCCACATGACGGTCGACGACCCCATGATCGACGCCGACGAGCTCGCCCTCATGGAGGCCAGCCTCGGCCTCGCCGGTCGACCGGTCGAGGTCCACAGCTACGAGGGCGTCGACCACTTCTTCGCCGAGGAAGGCACGCCCGGCTATGACGCCGACGCCGCCGACCTGGCCTGGAAGCGCACCCTTGCGTTCCTCTCCGGCGAGCCCCTGTCCGGCAGGCGATGACGCTCGACTTCGGTCGCAAGCTGCTCACCGAGTGGCGGGAGGACCGGGTCCCCGACCTCGCCGCCGAGGTGGCCTTCTACGCCATCCTCAGCCTGTTCCCGGCCTTCCTGGCCCTGGCGTCGATACTCGGCGCGCTCGACAGCCTCGTCGGCGCCGACGTGGCCCAAGACGTCGAGGACCAGGTCCTCGACTTCCTCCGGCGGGTCCTCACCCCCGAAGCGGAGAGCACCATCGAGGCGGCGCAGGAACTGTTCGTGGAGTCGAGCCCCGGGCTGTTCACGTTCTCGTTGCTCACCGCGGTGTGGACGCTGTCGCGGGGCTTCGCCGCCCTGGTTCGTGCGCTCGACGTCGTGTACGACCTCGACGAGCTCCGACCCTGGCTCAAGATCCGCGGGACGGCCCTGCTGCTCGCCGTGGGGTCCACCATCGCCGGCGCCATCATGCTCACGCTCCTGATCGTCGGACCGCTCATCGGGACCGGCGAGGACATCGCGACCGAGGTCGGCCTCGGCGACCAGTTCGTGTTCCTGTGGGACGTGGTCCGCCTGCCGCTGGCCTTCGTCGTGCTCGTGCTGTGGGCGGCGATCGTGTTCCACATCGCGCCGGCGCACCACACACCCTGGCGCAGCGACGTGCCGGGGGCGATCGTCACCGGCGTGCTGTGGGTGGCGTTCTCCGCCGGCCTCAACCTCTACGTCCAGTTCGCCCAGAGCGGCAACGCCGTCTTCGGCGCCCTCGGCGGGGCGCTCATCGTCCTGCTGTGGTTCTGGTTGCTCGCCCTGGCCGTGATGATCGGCGGCGAGGTCAACCAGCTGCTGATCCAGGACCAGTACGTCGACTCAGAGTTCATCCAGAGCAGCGCGGAGCGTGCCTACGAAGTCGCCGGCGTCGACCGCGCTGCCGCCGTCGAGGAGGATGCGCATGATGGCCGAGGCCACCACGACCCCATCTGACACAGCTGACGCGGCGACGGCGGTGTCCGGGGTGGAGATCCCGAAGCCCATCACGACGGGGAGATCGGTGACCTGCTTCAGACGGCCGGCCAACTGGCCCGACCACTCGCCCACGTCGGCCCGCTCGCCGGTCACTCCCAGCACGTTCACGCCGTAGACGAAGCCCCTGCTCATGGCGGCCAGGCGCTCGAGGCGTTCGTCGGAGCTGATGGGGCTGGCGAGCAACACGGTGTCGAGATCGGCGTCGCCGACGGCCTCCTGCCACGGGGCCTGCTCCTCCATGGGGACGTCGGGGATGATGGCCCCGTGCACGCCGGCGGCCCCGCACTCGTTCACGAAGCGCTCGAAACCCATGCGGAACGGCACGTTGGCGTACGTCATCACGATGAGCGGGGTGGTCACATCGACACCACGGAGCTCGGAGAGGATGCCGGCCGGCGTCGCGCCGCCGGCCAGGGCGCGATCGGATGCGGCCTGGATGGTGGGACCGTCCATGACCGGATCGGAGAACGGGATGCCGACCTCGATGGCGTCGGCGCCGGCGTCGTCGTAGGCCCGGATGACGTCGAGCCAGTCGTCGCCCAACCCGCCGGTGACGTACGGGAGCAGGAGCTTGCGGCCCTCGTCGCGACGGGAACGGAGGTGCTTCTCGAGCGTGCCCACCTAGACCTCCTCACCCAAGATCTCTGCCACCTGGGCCACGTCCTTGTCGCCCCGGCCCGACAGGTTGAGCACCACGGTCTTGCCGGCCAGTTCGTCGCGGGCCCGGCTGATCCAGGCCAGGGCGTGGGCCGGCTCGAGCGCGGGGATGATGCCCTCCAGACGGGACAGGAGCTTGAACGCGTCGAGCACCTCGGCGTCGGTGACCGACTCGTAGCGGGCCCGGCCGATGTCGGCGAGGTGGGCGTGCTCGGGACCGACACCGGGATAGTCGAGGCCGGCAGAGATCGACTGCGCCTCCTGCACCTGGCCGTGGTCGTCCTGGAGGAGGAACGAGGTGGAGCCGTGCACGATGCCGGGCACGCCGTGACCGATGGCCGCTCCCCCGGCGGGCTCGACGCCCACCAACTCGGCGTCGGTGTCGACGAAGCCGGAGAAGATGCCGATGGCGTTGGAGCCGCCACCCACGCAGGCCGCCACCACGTCGGGGTCGCGGCCGGTGAGGGCGCGGACCTGCTCACGGCACTCGTCGCCGATCACCCGGTGGAACTCGCGCACCATCATCGGATACGGGTGCGGGCCCATGACCGAGCCGAGCAGGTAGTGCGTGGTCTCGACCGTGGCCACCCAGTCACGCATGGCCTCGTTGACCGCGTCCTTGAGGGTGCGACTGCCGGTCTCGGCGGAACGGACCTCGGCGCCGAGCAGGCGCATGCGGAACACGTTCAGCTCTTGGCGCTCCATGTCGACCGCACCCATGTAGACGACGCAGTCCTGGCCCAGCAACGCGGCCGCGGTGGCGGTGGCCACACCGTGCTGGCCGGCGCCGGTCTCGGCCACGATGCGTTGCTTGCCCATGCGCTGGGCGAGCAGGGCCTGGCCGAGGACGTTGTTGATCTTGTGGCTGCCGGTGTGGTTCAGGTCCTCGCGCTTGAGCAACAGGCGACAGCCCAGCTCCTCGGACAGGCGCCCGCACTCGGTGAGCGGCGACGGGCGGCCGGCGTAGTCGCGCAGGAGCCCGTCGAGCCGGGCCCGGAACTCGGCATCGGCCCAGGCGGCGTGGAACTCGGCCTCCACCTCCTGGCAGGCCCCCACCAGGGTCTCGGGGACGTACTGGCCGCCGAAGCGACCGAAGCGGCCGTTCTCGGGATCGCTCATGAGGGACGTGGTCATACCGGGTTCCTGTCGGGATCCATTTCGGTGGTCAGCGCTGCACTGCGAGCCGCGTCGATGAAGCGGCGCATGGCGTCGTGGTCCTTGCGGCCAGGTTCGACCTCGACGCCGGAGGCGACGTCGACACCCCAGGGGCGGACGGCGGTCACGGCGTCGGCGACCGTTTCGGGGCGCAGACCGCCGGCCAGGAGCACACGGTGGCGGGCGGTGAGGTCGCCGACCAACGTCCAGTCGAACGGCACGCCGCCGCCGGGCACCGGGGCGTCGAGCAGGACGACATCGGCACCGTGGGCGTCGATGTCGGCGAGGGCCGGATCCGTGGCCGACAGGGCCCGGAACAGCATCGGGACCGACTCGTGCACCTTCCGGCTGGTGGCGACCGACTCGCTGCCGTGGAGTTGGGCGGCACCGAGGCCGACCTGGCGGACGATGTCGATGACCTCGTCGGCCATGTGATCGCGGAACACACCCACGGTGAGCACGTGGTCGGGCACGGAAGCGACGATCTCGATGGCTTGGTCGATCGTCACCCGGCGCCGGGACGCGGCGAAGTTCACGCCGAGGGCGTCGGCGCCAGCGTCGGCAGCAGCCTCGGCATCGGCTGCATCGGTGATACCGCAGATCTTGACGAACACGCCCGTGACGGTACCGGCCGACGCCGGCGATCCCCTCAGCCGTTCGCCGACTCAGCCGCTCCACGCAGCGCTGCCACGGCGGCGGCGGGATCGCCCGAGGTGACGACCGACTCGCCCACGAGGACGGCGTCGTAGCCCGCTGCGGCCAGCGTGGCAGCGTCATCGGCGTCGCGCACACCGGACTCGGCCACGGAGACGACCGTGGCCGGGAACCCAGCGGCCATGCGCACGGCACGCTCGTGGTCGACCTCGAAGGTCACGAGGTCGCGCTGGTTGACCCCCACGAGGCTGGCGCCGACGGCCAGCGCCCGATCCAGCTCGGCTTCGTCGTGCACCTCGACCAGCGCATCGAGGCCGATGTCGGTGGCGAGGGCGTGGAACTCGCGCAGCTCGTCATCGTCGAGGGCGGCGACGATCAGCAGCACGCAGTCGGCGCCCATGATCCGGGCGTCGAGCACGTCGTGGGCCGAGACGGTGAAGTCCTTGCGCAGCACCGGCAGCGGGCAGGCCGCCCGAGCTGCGGCCAGGTCCGCCGGCGCGCCGCCGAAGGACTCGGTGTCGGTGAGCACGGAGAGGCAGGTGGCGCCGCCGATGCGGTACTGGCCGGCGAGGTGGGCGGGGTCGAGGTCGGGGTACAGGTCGCCCTTGGACGGCGACCGGCGCTTGACCTCGGCGATCACCCCCACGCCGCCGGCCAGGCCACCAGTGGCGCGCAGGGCAGCGGCGAAGCCCCGGGTGGGGCCCATCTCGGTGGCCCGGGTGAACAGGTCGGACGCGTCGCGGTCGTCTCGCGCCGCCTCCGCCCGGTGCCGGGCGAGGATGTCGTCGAGGTAGGTGCGGCTCACCGGTTCGCCTGCCACGTCACCAGTCCCGGTCGGCACGGCTGGAGTTGAACAGCGCCAGCAACGGGATGAGGAGGAACGACAGGCCGGCGGCCGCGAGCAGGAGGAGTCCGACCACGAGGACCGGCATCAGGCCGAGCACGAAACCGACCAGGAGCACGCCGAGCCCGGCGGCGGCGAAGACCGCAGGAAGGAACGTGATGCTTCGGCGCAGGGTGGGCGCGCCGGTGGGCGTGTCGTCGAGCAGGCGGGGGTCGACGTAGTCGTCCAGGTCGTCGTAGGGGGTCCAGGTGTCGAACACGTCGCGGATGGTGGCGCCGGTGGGCTCGCCGTCGCCCTGGTCGCCTCGCAGGGCGGCGTCGTAGGCCGCTCGCCGCTCCCGGTGGGACAGGACCGACCAGGCGGCGTTGATGCGGGCCATCCGGGTGGCGGCCTGCTCGCGGTCTCGTTTCGGCGCCGCGCCCAGGCCGTCGGGGTGGTAGCGCCGGGCGAGCGCGAGGTACGACTTGCGGATCTCGGCCGGCGTGGCGGTCGGTGCCACGCCCAGCTCGTCGTAGTGCCCCACGGATGCGATCCTACGGTCGGGCGATCAGCCTTCCGAGCCCTCGGTGATCGGTCCGCCCAAGGGAACGGCGTGGACGGTACCGGCCACGCCGGCGACGGTGACCGACGCGCCGGGCTCGACCCGCCGGCCGCAGAAGGCGAGCGCGACGGGGCCGTGCTGGTCGGAACGGGCCGCCGTGGTGACCGGGCCTGCAGGACCGTCGGCATCGATCTCGGCGCCGACCTCGACGGGGGCGTCGAGCACGATGGCGCGCAGGTGGCGAGCCACGTTGCCGCCCCGACTGTCGATCCGTGCCACCAGCTCCTGGCCGGTGAAGCAGCCCTTCGTGAAGCTCACCGACTGGTCGATGATCCACTGGCCGATCTCGGCCGGGATGGTGTTGCGGTCCAGCTCACGGCCCACCACGGGGACCCCGTGGGCCACGCGGTAGGCGTCGTAGTGCTCGCCGTCGACCTCGGGCACGTCGGCCGGGATGTCGACACCCGCGCCCAGGAGGTCATACCCCTCGACGTCCGGTCCGCTCACGGGGAGGCGGAGCACGCCGTCGGGGAGGTGGTCCTCACGGGGGGCGTGGATGCCGCGGACCACGACGCACGGCTCCACGAAGCGCTCGATGTCGGCGTTGGTGCGGAGCAGGAACCGTCGGAGGCGGGTCTCGAGCGCCTCGCCGGCACCGGAATCGGTGTCGAGGCAGAAGACGTCGGCAGCCGACTTGGTGATCCGGGCCCAACCGTCGACCTTGCCCTGGGGCTGGAGGACGAAGGTCCAGGTGGACGTGCCGACCGCGAGGGCATCGAGGTCCTGGCTGAGCTGTCCCTGGAGGTAGCTCATGGCGTCGGGACCGGAGATCCGGATCACGTCGCGCTCGGTGCGGAAGGCGAAGGTGCTGGTCATGTCGAACTGCTTCCTGGCGATGTTGCCGCTTGGGCTCGTCGCTCGGCGGTCATCCGCCGGGCGGCGGGGACGGCGACCAGGAGTGCCCGTGCCTTGTTCTGGCACTCCAGGTGCTCGTCGTCGGGGACACTGTCGGCCACGATGCCCGCACCGGCCTGGACCGATGCGGTGCCGTCGTCGCCGATCACCATGGTACGGATGGCGATGGCCGTGTCGATGTTGCCCGAGAAGTCGAGGTAGCCGACCACGCCGGCGTACGGACCCCGCTTGACGGGCTCGAGCTCGTCGATGACCTCCATGGCCCGCACCTTCGGCGCCCCGGAGACCGTGCCGGCGGGGAGCGTGGCCCGGAGCACGTCCACCGGGGTGCGGCCCGGGGCGAGGTCGCCGGCCACCTGCGAGGTCATGTGCATCACGTGGCTGTAGCGCTCGAGGGTCATCAGCTCCTCGACCTCACACGTGCCGAAGGTGACCACCCGGCCCACGTCGTTGCGGGCCAGGTCGACCAACATGATGTGCTCGGCCACCTCTTTGGGGTGTTCGACGAGCTCGGCGGCCAGCTTGCGGTCGTGGGCCTCGGTGCGACCCCGCTTGCGGGTGCCGGCGATGGGGCGGGAGATGACCCGGCCGTCGAGGAGCTGCACCATCGGCTCGGGGCTGGCGCCGACGAGGGTCACGCCGGGAACTCGGACGAAGTACATGTAGGGGCTCGGGTTGACCTGGCGCAGGGCTCGGTACACGTCGAAGGGCTCGGCGCCGAGCTCGAAGTCGAACCGCTGTGACAACACGACCTGGAAGACGTCACCGGCGAACACGTACTCACGGGCGGCCTCGACCGCCGCCTGGTACTGGCCCGGCCGCATGGACGAGGTGACCTCGGGGGGTTCGTCGTCGGGGTACGGCGGGGCGAGGAGCGGTTCGTCGAGCGGCTTGGCCCCGTCGGCGGCCAGCACGTCGAGGCGGGCGAGGGCGGCATCGAAGGCGGCATCGAGGGCGGCCTCGTCGGCGCCGGGTTCGATGATGACGTTGTCGATGAGGGTGACGCGTTGGCGCCAGTGGTCGAAGGCGGCGAGCTGACCGATGATCGACATGACGGCGTCGGGCTGGCCCCGATCGTCGGTGGGCACGTCGGGGAGGTGCTCGACCTCGCGGACGACGTCGTAGCCGAGGTAGCCCATGAGGCCACCGTGGAGCGGGGGGAGGTCGTCGAGCAGGGGCGACCGGTAGCGCTCGAGGATGGCCTCGATGGCGGCCAGCATGCCTGCGTCGGTCGGCACATCGGGGTGGAGGTCGCCCTCCACGGTGATGGCGCCGTCCTTCGAGGTCAGCGTGGCCAGCGGGTTGCGGCCGACGAAGGACCAGCGGCTCCATCGGTCGCCGTGCTCGACGGATTCGAGGAGGAAGCCGGGGTCGTCGCCGACGATGCGGGCGAAGGCGGCCACCGGGGTGACCAGATCGGCCAGGAGCTCGTGCCAGACCGGGACGACGGTGTAGGTGGCCGCGAGCGCGTGGAACTCGGCTCGGCTCGGGCGGGGCATGGCGTCAGCTGTTCGGGGAGACGTCTGGGTCGCCGAACGAGCGGAAGAAGCACGAGTACTCGCCGGTGTGGCAGGCCCCGTTGCCAACCTGTTCGACGACGAGCAGGAGCGTGTCGCCGTCGCAGTCGTAGCGGGCTTCGCGGATGTACTGGCGGTCGCCGGACGTCTCACCCTTGCACCAGTACTCCTGGCGGGAGCGGCTCCAGAACCACGTCCTGCCGGTGTCGAGGCTCTTGCGGAGCGACTCGTCGTTCATCCACGCCATCATCAGGATCCGGCCGGTGCCCTGCTCCTGCACGATGGCGGGGACGAGGCCATCGGCGTTGAACGTGACGTTGGCCAGATGGGCCTCGTCGTAGTCGATGGGGGTGGCGGTGGGACTGGCCATGGTCG
>JBPPNA010000163.1:0-10846 GCA_051306355.1 Acidimicrobiales bacterium
ACCACCCGGACCGACACCACCAACGCCAACGTGGCGTTCACGGTGCGGGAGATCTCCGAGTCGATCGACATCGTGGCCACCGCCAACGCCGAGGCGTCGGTCGACATCCTCCAGCTCGCCGGGTGCGACGACGTCCTGCGCCTCGGCGACATGCTCGGAGCCGCCCTGGCCCGGAGGGTGCTGGGTCCGGACGGGCGCAGCCAGGTCATCGGCCAGTTCGGCGAGCTCCTCATCGCCGAAGCCGTCGCCCCCGCTCCGCTCGTGGGCATACCGCTGGTCGAGACCGACATGCGGAGGCGGACGGGCCTGACCGTCGGAGGGGTCTGGGAGCGGGGCACCCTGCACATCGCCCGGGCCGACACGGTCCTCGAGCGATCCAGCACGCTCGTGCTGGCCGGATCACGCGCCCAGCTCGACCTGTACGACGAGCTCTTCGCCGTGGGCCAGTCGCTCTCCGGTCCGGTGATCATCATCGGCGGCGGCAGGGTGGGACGGGCCGTGGCCCGCGACCTGGCCGCACTCGGGCTCGAGCACCGCATCATCGAGCAGCAGGCCGACCGGATCCGGGATGCCGACATCTACGTGATCGGCGACGCCGCCGACCTTCGCATCCTCGAAGAGGCTGGCATCCACGAGTCACCGGCGGTGGTCATCACCACCCACGACGACGACGTGAACGTGTACCTCACCAACTACTGCCGCCGACTGCGCGTCGACATCCAGATCATCGCCAGGGCCCGCCTTGACCGGAACGTCTCCACCCTGCACCGGGCCGGCGCCGACTCGGTGTTGTCGTATGCGTCCACGGGCGCCAACGCCATGTGGAACATCCTGAGCGCCGACAACACCCTGCAGCTGGCCGAGGGTCTCGACGTGTTCCGAGTCCACGTCCCCCAGGCGTTGGTGGGCAAGTCGCTCGCTCAGTCCCAGCTACGCGAGTCCACCGGCTGCACTGTGGTGGCACTCGCGTCGGAGGATCACTTGGAGGCCAATCCCGACCCCATGGCACCACTGCCCGCCGGCACCGACCTGGTCCTCATCGGCGACAGCGACTCCGAGCACCGCTTCCTCAGCCAGTACCCGGCCCACGAGCACCGAGCCACTCGTCGATCCTTGTTCACTCCACGGTGACGGTGGCCCGCATGGTGGGGTGGATCTTGCAGAAGTAGTCGTAGGTGCCGGCCTCTTCGAAGACCTGCTCGAACGTCTCGTCCTGTCCGACGGCACCCGAGTCGAACTCGATACCGCTGTCCTCGGCCGCCGTCACCGTGTGGTCGAACGGATCCAGGTTCACGAACTCCACCGACCCGCCGGCGTCGACCGTGACCTCCTCTGGCGCGAAACGGGACCGTTCGATCTCCACCGTGGCCGTCGAGGAGCCCGCCTCGCCGGTCGTGGCCTCGGGCTCGGAAGCCGTATCGGTGTCGTCATCACCGCACCCGGCAGCCAAGACGAGCACCCCCGAGAGCGCCACTCCGGAGAGGAAGCGACGAAGCGGGCGAGGGCGCAAGAGGGTGTTGGAGGGGGCCATGGCATAGGTACGTATCACGGCGCGTCGACGGATGCACACCTTGACCTGCGGGACGTCACAGCGTCGGTGGTCATCCGGATGACCTGTTTGCACCGGAGAACCCATTGATGCGCCCGAGTGGCTCTCGAGACCGAGAGGCCCGGGGTGCAAACCGTCCGAACCCCCGATCAGTGGAGAAGGCAATGCGTAGGACCCCCCAGAAGGTATTGGCCGTCGGGCTCGCAGGAGCGATGTTCTTCGCCGCCTGCGGCGATGACGATGACGACGTCGCCCAGTCCGGCGATCCCGTCGAAGAGTCGACCACCACCGGAACCGAGGAAGACAGTGGCGAGGGCGAGGCCACCATGGCGAGCACCGACGACGGTGCGTCGACCCTCCGAGCGAACCTGACATCGCTCCTCCAGGAGCACGTCTACCTCGCCGGCATCACCATCGAGACGGCCCTCGACGCCGGTGGCGACATGGAAGCCCCCGCCGTGCAGGCCGCCGCCGCAGCGCTCGACGAGAACACCGTCGCGCTGGCCGAGGCCGTGGGCAGCGTGGCAGGCGAGGAGAACGGCGACGCCTTCCTCGGCCTGTGGCGAGAGCACATCGGCTTCTTCGTCGACTACACCCTCGGCAAGGCCACCGACGACCAGGCCATGGTCGACCAAGCCCTCACCGACCTCGACGGCTACCAGGAAGCCGCCGGAGCGTTCTTCGAGGAGATCACCGCCGGTGAGCTCCCCGCCGAAGCCCTCATCGACAGCCTCGAGGTGCACATCGACACCTTGACCGCCGCCATCGACGCCCTCGTCACCGGCGATCCGTCGGCGTTCGACAAGCTGCAGGCCGCGGCCGATCACATGCCCTCGGCCGCCCTGGCCTTGTCCGGTGCGATCGTGGCCGCCCTGCCCGATGAGTTCGACGGAGATGTCGAGAGCGTTCCCGCCGAGACACGGGCCACGCTGACGGATTTGCTCCAGGAGCACGCCTACCTCGCCGGCATCGCCATCGAGCAGGCCGTGGAAGCCGGCGGAGATCTCGAAGCGCCTGCCCCTGCGGCAGCCGTGGCGACACTCGATGCCAACTCGGTCGAACTGGCCGATGTGATCGGCAGCGTTGCCGGTGACGACAACCGCGAGGCCTTCCTCGGCCTGTGGCGAGAGCACATCGGCTTCTTCGTCGACTACACCCTCGGCAAGGCCACCGACGACCAAGCCATGGTCGACCAGGCCCTCACCGACCTCGACGGCTACCAGGAAGCCGCCGGAGCGTTCTTCGAGGAGATCACCGCCGGTGAGCTCCCCGCTGACGCCCTCATCGAGAGCCTCGACGAGCACGTGGCCACGCTGACGCTGGCCATCGACTCCGTCGTTGCCGGCGACCCGGCGGCGTTCTCCCAGCTCCGCGCGGCCGGCCAGCACATGCCGATGGCCGCAGCAGCGATCTCGGCTGCCGTCGTCGCCGCGACCTCATGACCTGATCGGCCCGCCGAACCCCCTTCCGGCGAACCGATCACTCCCGATGGCCTGCTCCGCGATGGAGCAGGCCATCGGCGCGTCCGGGGTCAGGACTCGTCCGTCATCTCCTCGTCAGACATCTCCTCGTCAGACATCTCCTCGTCAGACACGGGCGACTCGGTGTCGACGGTGTCATCGTCGTCGCCGCAGGCCGCCGCCGTGAAGGCGAAAACGGCCAACGCGGCGACGAGCAGACGGCTCGAACGGCGGAAGCGATACATGGTGGATGTTTCCTCTCGTTGGTTGGGTGGGAACGCCTCAGGCCCGTACGGTGAGTTCCACCGTGTGGAGGCCGGTTGCACCGTCGGGGCGCGGATCGCTCCGATCGGCGGTCTGAGTGCGGCCGTCACCATCTGTGGCGCGGCAGGCGAGCGTGTGGCGGCCCGGCTCGGCGGTCCAGGGGTACACCCACTGGACCCAGGTGTTGTCGTTGGTCGCAGCGCCCAGTTCGGCGGGCTCCCAGGGACCGCCGTCGACGCTGATCTCGACGCTGCGAATCCCGACCGTCGGTGACCACGCCACCCCACCCACGGCGACGGTGCCGGGGTCGACGTCGGCTCCTGCGCGAGGAGCGTCGATGCGCGACTGGGTCTTCACCGGTCCGAGCTTCGACCACCCTCGCGGCACCCAGTAGGCGTCGAAGTCCTCGAAGCGGGTCAACTCGATCTCGGTCAGCCACTTCGTCGCCGACACGTAACCGTAGAGTCCGGCCACGACGAGTCGAGCCGGGTAGCCGTGGCTGGCCGGGAGGGGCTCGCCGTTCATGCCGACGGCAACGAGGGCGACCCTGCCGTCGAGCGCGGTCTCGGTCGGGAACCCGACGGTGAACCCGTCCGTGGAACGCCCCACGACCTGGGTGGCGTCGGGTTGTGGCGCCGCCCGCGCCACCAGATCGGCAAGCGGCACGCCGAGCCACGAAGCGTTTCCCACCAGGTCTCCACCGACCTCGTTGGAGACACAGGCGATGGTGACCAGTTCCTCGACCATGTCCATGGCCAGCAACTCGTCGAAGGTCAACTCGAATGGAGCGTCGACCAGGCCGGTCACCCGCAGACGCCAGGAGTCGGCGTCCACCTGTGGCGTCACCAGGGCGGTGTCGATCCGGTAGAAGTCACTGTTGGGGGTCACGTAAGGGCTGATCCCCTCCACGTCCAGGAGTCCCCCGTCGGGCGGGACCACGGCCCGGACCGGATCCGGCAACGACACCGCCCGACGCTGGACTGCGATGGTGGAACGACCACGGAGCGACCATGCACCCAGACCGGTCAGCGCCGCACTTGCACCCACGGCCCCACTGGCAAGGAGAAACGTACGCCGACCCGGGGTCACGACGGTCGGGTCCTCGGCCGGGACCCGGACAGGGGACGGCTCCGACGACGGGCCCACCCATCGCATCAGCATGGTCAGTACCCCCACGCCAGCGGCGACACCCACGATCGCAGACACCGTGGGAAGCACCAGTCCGGCTCCGGGATCGGTCGCCCCGGCCCACAGACCCACGAGGCCGAAGATCACCAGACCCGCCACGCCGATGGCACGCGACCGCAGCGCAGCCAGACCGAGCACCGCGCCGAGCAGGAGGCTCGTGACCACGATGCCGATCACCAACGCGATCTTGTCGTTCCGCCCGAACAACTCCACGGCCAGGTCCTTGAGCGATGCGGCATACCGGTCGACGAACTCGTTGCCGACCGCGGTCACCGGCCCGGTGGACTCGCCGGCGAGCGCAGACGGCACCTGGCCGGCGGCGAGAGCGGCCGCCGCCGCCAGCGTGCCGGCGAGCGCAGCTCGCCCGGCGGTCTCGACCCGGGACGGGCGTCCCACTCCGATGTTCTCTACGGCATTCAATGCGTCGACCTCGCTGGCGCTCGAAGGATGAACTCACAGCCGTCCGCTCGATTGCGCACGGAGATCTCGCCCGCATGGGATTCGACCAACCCGCGGGCGATGGCCAGACCGAGTCCGCCACCGCCAGTGTCTCGCGACCGGCTGACGTCACCCCGGAAGGCGACGTCGAAGACGCGATGGAGATCCGCATCGGGGATGCCTCCGCATTCGTCCCCGACCACCAGGACGAGGCCACCGCCGTCGGCCCACGCCGTCGCCGTGACGCACCCACCCGGCGGTGTGTGCCGGATGGCGTTGTCGAGCACGTTGTCGATGGCGCGACGCAGCTCGGCGGCGATGATCAGCTCCGGCCCGATGGCGGCGAGGTCGGCGCGCAGGGTGATGCGCTGCGCGTCGGCCCGAACTTCCGCCGCATCGATGAGCTCCCCCACCAGCTCGTGGAGCGGGACGAACGGCACGTCGGTGGTCGGCGCTCCCGCCTCGATGCGGGACAACTCGAAGAGGTCGTCGACCAGGCGGGCGAGGCGCTCGGTCTCCTGGCGGATGGCCCGGTGGTAGGCGTCGACCTCATCCGGGTCGGACACCACACCGTCCTCCAACGCCTCAGACATGGCCCGGACTGCGCCGATCGGGCTGCGCAGGTCGTGGGAGACCCACGCCACCAGCTCGCGCCGCGAGGACTCGAGCGCCTCGGCGCGACGACGGGCGTCGACGAGCTGGCGGTGCATGCGGTCGAGCACTTCGGAGAGGCGACGCAGCTCGGCCGACACCACGGTCGTGGTCGGCGATTCGCCCACCGGTAGCTCGTTGCGATCCAGGGCGTCGATCTTCTCGCCGATGAGATCCACGCTGTGCGCGAAACGCTCGCCGAGCATCCACGCTGCGCTGGCCGCCACGGACACGGACAGCACGAGGACCACGGCGAGCACACCGAGGTCGTGGGCGGAGAAGAACATGGCCCACGCCGCGACGCCCACCCCCAGTGCGGTTGCGCCGACCGATCCGAACGCGACGACGAAGAGCTGGGTGGCCAAGCTGCGGTGCCGCAACAAGGCGAGGAGTCCGACGGTGACCGCCACCGCCGCGACGGCGCCACCGCCCGCCATGGCCACGAGGGTCGCGGTCTCGTCCACGCTCGCCTCGACCAGAGCCGCGATGACGAGCGCAGCAACCAAGCCGGTGCCGAGGAGCAGCCCGGGAATGAACCGGTGCGACCGATGCGCCGTCCGGCGTCGTCGCTGTCCTGGATCCGTTCGATGACTCATGGGTCGAACCGGTACCCGACACCGCGCACCGTCACGAGGTGGCGCGGCGATCGGGGCTCGGTCTCGGTCTTGTCGCGCAGCCGTTGGACGTGAACGGTCACCGTGGCCGTGTCGCCGATGTCGTAGCCCCACACCGCCTGGAGGAGCTCTTCGCGTGCGAAGGCCCGCCGGGGATTCGACATGAGGAAGGCGAGCAGGTCGAGCTCCTTGGCCGTCAGGGTCAGGACCTCGCCGGCGCGTCGGGCTTCGAGGGCCACCATGTCGACCTCGAGGTCGCCGGCGCGCAGCACGGAGCCTGGCGAGGAGCCCACCGGGCCGGCCGCACGCCGGAGCACTGCCCGTACCCGAGCCGTGAGCTCACGGGGAGAGAACGGCTTGGCCACGTAGTCGTCGGCGCCCAGCTCGAGGCCGGTCACCCGGTCCTCCTCCGAGCCACGGGCGGTGAGCATCACGACGGGGATCGGGGCGACGCGACGCAGCCGTCGGAAGACCTCGATGCCGTGGAGTCCGGGCAGCATGAGGTCGAGCACGACGAGGTCGGGCAGGGAGTCGAGGGCTCGTTCGAGGCCGACCCGCCCGTCGTGCACCACCTCGACGGCGAAACGCTCTCGCTCGAGGTACCGGCAGACCACGTTCGCGAGGTGGACGTCGTCGTCGATGACGAGCACCCGGGCCGCAGTGGCCGGGGCGCCCGGCACGGGCACGGACGGGACGGACATGCGATGACCGTACGACGATGGAGCGACGGAGTCGCCTCGCCGCTGCAATGTTTCGCGACCCGTTATCTCCGAGGCCGTGTCCAACCGGAAACGGGGGCCCGCTTTCGGGGCCTCCGGGTACGGTCGGGCCGGTGAGATCCGGAGGCGTGGGTCGTTCCGCGGAGGGGGCGGGTGCCCTCGTCGGCCGCGAGGCCGAGCGGATGGCACTGGAACGGTGGACCGTCGAGGCGTGGGACGGCGCCATGCGCGTCGTCACCGTGTCCGGGGACGCCGGCACCGGGAAGACGGCGCTGGTCGATGCCGTCGTCCCGGAGTGGGGCACCTCAGGAGCAGCTGTCTGGTCGGCGGTGTGCCACGAGGACGTCGCCGTCCCGTATCTGCCGCTGCTCACCGCGCTGCCGGGCTCGCCGGACCGGACCCGGGCAACCGGTGACGTCGACGACGGCGGCGTGCTGGGGCGCACACCCGAATTGTTTGTCCGGGCCGCCGAGGTACTGCTCGAGGTCGCGTCGACTCGCAGGGTCGTACTGCGGGTCGAGGACATCCACTGGGCGGATCCGGCCACGCTCGACCTGCTGGCCCACCTGCTCGCGACGGCGTCGCACCATGCACTCGGGAGTCCGCTCACGTTGCTCGTGGTGCTCGTCACCCGTCCTGATGGGGACGGTCCGTCCGTTGGCCTGCTCGAGCGCGTGGCTCGTGATCCGTCCCATCGCCGGCTACCCGTCGGACCGCTCGACGAGCTGGCCGTGGACCAGCTCCTCCGGACGATGCTCGACGGTCCGCCGACCCGCCGGCTGCTCACCGATGTCCTCGATGCAAGCGAGGGCAACGCGCTGTTCGTCCACGAGCTGGTCCAGCACCTGCGCGCCACCGCCTCGCTCGTCGTCGAGCACGGCGAGGTCGGCTCGGCGGGGGACGTCGTACCCGAGCAGACGTCGCTGTCCGATGTCCTCACCGCTCGCATCGAGGGCCTCGACGAGGTCGACCAGCGCGTCCTCACCTCCGCTGCGTACCTCGGTGACGGGCAGCGGGTGGACGACCTGTGCCATGTCCTCGACATGGAGCTGCGCCACCTCGAGCAGCACCTCGACCGCCTCGAGACGGCCGGGGTTCTCCTCGAACGCTCCGACGGTCGTCTGGTCTTCCCGCACTCCCTCATCCGTCAGCTGCTGGTCCGCCGGGTGTCCCGCCGGGCTCGCCAGGATCTGCACCTGCGGGTGGCACAACGCCTCATCCAGCTCCGACCGGAGACCGACGAGCGGCTCCTCCGAATCGCGCACCACCTGCGCCGAGCCGGCCCGAAGGCCCCACCCGACCTCCTGTTGCAGTACGCCGAGCGGGCGGCCCGGACGTCGCTCACCCTCGCGGCGTGGACGAAGGCCGCCCGCTACGCCGAGCTCGCCCTCGATGCTCGCGCCGCCGTCGGCGCCGGGGACGACCGCCACGCGATCGAGCTCCACCTGCTGGCGGCACTCGGCCACTTCCGCAACCACGACCGCACGGCGACCTCCACCCACGCCGCCCGAGCCATCGACCTCGCCCAACACCTGGGCGATCTCGATGCGTGGGGGCAGGCGCTGCTCATCGCCCACCGGGCGGCGCTGACGTTGCACCCGGATGTCACGACGCAGGTCGATCGCCACGCTGATCTGGAGCGGTTCCTCGACGAGGCCGGTGACGGCGTACCGATGGTGCGGGCGCAGTGCTGGCAACTGCTGTCGGAGATCGCCACCAGCGCCGGGGACATGGCACTGGCCTGGAGCGCCGCGGCCGAGGCCAAGGGTCTCGCGGCCGAGCTGTCGGATCCGGTCCTCGAGTCGCAGATCGCCTTCGCCGAGGGGCTGGCCGGCTTCGCCTCGCTCGACCCCCGGCGGGCCGTGGAGGCCTTCGAGGCCAGCGTGGGCGCGGCTCGGGCCGGCGACGACGACTGGGTCCTGGCGTGGCCGATGGGTCGCCTGCCTCTGGCGCACGTCCTGGCTGGCGACCTGGTCGGCGCATCGCGAGGTGTGGATGCCGCCATGGACCTTGCCCGGCGGACGCATCACTGGTCGGAGGAGGGCCTCGCCCGGTCCGGCGGGGCGGTGATCGCCCTCGCCCACGGCAACCTGCCGTCCAGCGAACGCCTGGCCGGCCTGGCGCTGCAGGTGCACGAACGGTCGTCGTACCCGTTCATCGCGGCCGTCGCCTGGCCGGTGCAGGCCTACGGGCGCGCGCTGCGGCTCGATCGACTCGGGGCAGTGGAGTCGATCGAGCACTGGCGGCAATCGGAGGTGCGGGGTGCGAGCCGGTTCTCACTGCTGGTCGATGCCCTCACGTTGCCGGTGGAGGAGCTGCGAGTGGTCGTGGATCCGAGCCGCTATGTGGCGTCCGCCCGCAGCGAGCCACACGTCTACGGTGCAGGTGGCCTCATCGTCGACGTCGAGGTCGGCACCCGGCTCGACGACGAGGAGGTACTGATCGACGCGCTGCGGCGCCTCGACGACCTGCGAGCGCGCGGTGTGGAGCTGCTGCTGCCCATCGGCGCATCCGTCGATCGGCTCCGGGCGATGGCGACGACCGCGCTGGGGAACCCGTCCACAGCCGTCGCCCTCCTCGACGCTGCCTGCCAGCGGCTGGAGGCGACGGGTGCAGTGACCGAGCAACTGCGCTGCCGCGCTGAGCGCTGCCTGGCCCTTTCCGCCCTCGACGACCCGAGCGTGCGTGACGAGGCCCGTACCGTGGCCGGCGAGCTGGACGCCGCCTCGCTGCTCGCCGTGCTGCAGCGTCTGCGGGAGCAGCTTCCCGATCTGCCGATCGCGGCCCGCCTGCGCCGCGCCGTGGTCGTGTGGGACATGGTGGAGTCGACCAGGCACCTCGTGGCAGTGGGCGACGAGGCCTACGTCGACCTCGTCCATGAGCTCAACTCCCTGGTGCACCGCCGGTTGTCCACGCACCGGGGTGTGGCGTTCAAGTACACGGGCGACGGCGTCTTCGCCTGGTTCCTCGACGAGGCCGACGCCCTGCGCTGCGCCGCAGGGGTCGCCGTCGACCTCCGACGTCGACGGGCGCGTGCCCCTGACGATCCCCTGCGGCTGCGCACCGGGATCGCTGCCGGACAGCCCGTCGACGACGCCGGTGATCTGTTCGGTGTCGCCGTGGTGACCGCAGCCCGTCTCTGCGCTGCAGCCGACGACGGGCAGGTGCTGTGCACGGCCGAGACCACGACGGTCACCGCCGCAGCGGTCCCGACCCGTGCCGTGGGGAGCCTGGCGCTCAAGGGACTGGCCGAACCCGTCGACGTCGTGGAGCTCATCCTGGCGTGACCCCAGGGGTAGCGCATGCCGGTGACCTGGTTTACGGTGGTCGGGACCAAGGGGGCGAGGCGATGCCGGGCATGCCGTTCCATCTGGAGAAGGGCCACGCGCTGATGGCGTTGGAGGATCTCCTCAACGACGCCAGCCACCACGGCGTGCTGGCGGGAGTATTCGACGGGCTACGCGACGGCACGGCGCTGGGGCAGGTGTTCGCCGACGCGCTCGGTACCGCGCCGACGCTCGACGACTACTTCGGGAACGCCGGCGACGACGGACTCGGCACCTTCGTCCGGGGGAGCTGGTTCGGGCAAGCGGCCGCCGGCGGGCCGACGCCGTACTGGCTGGACTACGAGGGCGATGTCGACGGCATCGTCCGGGAGGCCCTCCTGTTCGCCATGGAGCGAGCCTGGGGCGTCGACCGCGGCCAGCCCCTTCCCTCGGCCGTCGCGGATCGTCGCGCCATCGAGCTCGTGTGGCACTGCGCGCAGCGGTGGTTCGACGCGTGGGTCACCTGGCAGTCAGCCGACGGGCCGGTCACCGTCCTGTTCGCCACGCCACCGCACACCGGCGGGGACATCACGGACCGGATCTCGGACGCCACCGCCGTGGGACGGGCCACACCGGTCAGCGCGAGCACCGCCGGCGCCGACGGCGACATGGTCCTCGTGTGCCAGGACCAGAACCG
>JBPPNA010000196.1:0-14880 GCA_051306355.1 Acidimicrobiales bacterium
CGGGATCGGCATGGTCCACCAGCACTTCATGCTGGTGCCGGTCTTCACCGTCGCCGAGAACGTCATGCTCGGTGTGGAGCCCACGTCCCGGGTGGGCGTGCTCGATCGCGATGCGGCGCGCGCACGCGTGATCGAGCTGTCCGAGCAGCACGGCCTGCGGGTCGACCCGGATACACTCGTGGAGGATCTCCCCGTCGGTGTCCGGCAGCGGGTCGAGATCGTCAAAGCGCTCTACCGCGAAGCCGACTGCCTCATCCTCGACGAGCCCACCGCAGTGCTCACCCCGCGCGAGATCGACGACATGTTGCGCATCATCCGCCAGCTCGCCGACGACGGTCGCTCGATCATCTTCATCTCGCACAAGCTGGGCGAGGTCCGCGAGATCGCCGACACCATCACGATCCTGCGACGCGGACGTGTGGCCGCCACCACCACGCCGGCAGAGAGCGACGAACGCGAGTTGGCTACGGCGATGGTCGGCCGTGACGTCCAGCTCGTCGTCGACCGCGACGAAGGGGCACCGGGCGACGTCGTGCTCCGGGTCGATGGACTCTGGGTCCGAGACGACCGGGACCAGATGGCCGTGGCGGACGTCTCCCTGGAGGCTCGGGCAGGCGAGATCGTCGCCATCGCCGGCGTGCAGGGCAACGGCCAGACCGAGCTGATCGAGGGCATCGTCGGGATGCGGCGGCCCACGACGGGGCGAGTGTCTCTCGACGGCACCGATGTCACCGCCGCCACGACCAGGCGCATGGTGGACCTCGGCGTCGCCCACGTCCCCGAGGACCGCCAGCGCGACGGCCTCATCGGCTCGTTCCCGGTCTCGGACAACCTCGTCCTCAACCTGGCCCGGCGCAAGCCGTACTCCCGTGGCATCCGGATGGACCGCCGAGCGATCCAGGACAACGCCGAACGGCTCGTCCGCGACTTCGACATCCGCACCTCCTCGGTCGACACGCCCGTCGGCACGCTCTCCGGCGGGAACCAGCAGAAGGTCATCGTCGGTCGCGAGATGTCTCACGCTGATCGGCTCCTCATCCTCAGCCAGCCCACTCGCGGGCTCGACGTCGGTTCGATCCAGTACATCCATCGTCGCATCGTCGAGGCGCGAGACCAGGGGCTCGCCGTCCTGCTGAACTCCTCGGAGCTGGACGAGGTGCTCGCCCTCGCCGACCGCATCGTGGTGATGTACCGCGGCTCGGTGATCGGCGAGGTGAGCGGCGACGACGCCACCCGTGAGTCCGTCGGACTACTGATGGCCGGGTCCCACGCATGAGCGACGTCGAGCACAAGACCGTCGATCCGCTCGACGCCGAACCGCGGCGCGACTCGTCCGGTCCCGTCCGCATCGTCCAGGATTTCATCCGCGGTCTGATCGGACCGATCCTCGCCATCGTCACCGCCCTCGTGGTGGGCGCGCTCATCATCGTCTTCACCGACCCCGTGACTCTCGACGCATGGAGCGGGTTCTTCTCCGATCCTCTCGGCGCCCTCGATGCGTCGTGGGATCTCGTCTCTGCCAGCTACAGGGCGCTGTTCGACTCGTCGCTCGGCGACGCCGGGGCGCTGTCCAGGACCCTGGTCGTGTCCACCCCCCTCATCCTCGTGGGGCTGTCGGTCGCTCTCGCCTTCCAGGCCGGGATGTTCAACATCGGCGGTGCCGGTCAGCTGATCGTCGGGGCCATGGGCGCGGCCTTCGTCGGCATCCACGTCGACCTCCCGGCAGTCGTCCACCTCCCGCTCGCGCTCATCGCCGGCGTGATCGGCGGCGCAGCGTGGGGCGGCATCGTCGGCGTCCTCAAGGCCCGCACCGGTGCGCACGAAGTGATCACGTCGATCATGCTCAACTTCATCGCGTTCCGGTTGCTCGACTACGCCCTCGGCACCGAGGCCTTTCGCCGGCCCGGCCGAACCGATCCGATCAGTCCCGAGATGCCCGACTCCGTGCGCTTCCCCGAGCTCGGCGGCGCATTCGACGTCCACCTCGGGTTTCCGATCGCCCTCCTCGTCGCCTGGGGCTGTTGGTGGTTGCTGCGACGGACGACCATCGGGTTCCGGATGCGGGCGGTGGGGGCCAACCCGCATGCCGCCGGGTACGCCGGCATGGGCGTGGCCGCCACGACGTTCCTGTCGATGGCCATCGCCGGCGGGCTCTCCGGTCTGGGTGGCACGTCCATCCTCCTGGGGAGCACGCCCCGGCTGACCGGCGGTTTCTTCGCCCAGGTCGGCTTCGACGCCATCGCTCTCGCCCTCCTCGGCCGGGCCAACCCCGTGGGCGTGGTGGGCGCCGGGATCCTCTTCGGCGCCCTCCAGGCCGGCGCCACCGGGATGCAGGCCCAGACCTCGACGCCGATCGACATCATCTTCGTCATCCAGGCCCTGATCATCGTGTTCGTGGCTGCGCCCGCGATCATCCGGGCGATCTGGCGCTTCGGCGACGAAGGGCTCGGCACGGGCCAGCGGTTCAGTGCGCGGTGGGGCACGGCATGAGTGTCGTGACACCCGACTCGCGCCTCGACGCCGCCAGTCCCGCCAGTCCCGCCAGGGACCGCCGACACTCGCGGACGGTCGCTGCGCTGTGCGTACTGGTGGGCCTCGTCACCCTCGTCGCCTTCGCGCTCACCGCGGAGTCCGGCCAGATCTCCACCCTGATCCTCAACCCGCGCGGCCAGGACACGCTCCCGGACCTGGAGCTTCCCACCCAGATCGCCGCCTTCGTGCTCGGCTTCGCCGCCATCGGCCTGGGACTGCGAGCTCTTCGGGCAGAAGCGCCCAACATCACCGCCTACCTCGGCGGCGCGTTCGGGCTGTTCGCCCTGACCCTGGTGATCTGGGCGGCCCGGGACGGCACCGGTGCCCTCTACGGACTCGTCACCGGCTCCATCCAGCGGGCCACGCCCATCGCGCTCGGCGCCCTGGCCGGCCTGCTGTGCGAACGGACGGGCGTGATCAACATCGCCATCGAGGGAATGATGCTCGCGTCGGCCTTCGGCGCCGCGATCGCGGCGAGTGCCAGTGGCAGCCTCTGGATCGGGCTCTTCTGCGGTCTCCTCACCGGTGCCGCGTTCGGTGCACTGCACGCCGTGATCAGCATCCGCTACGAGGTCGACCAGATCGTCGGCGGCACCTTCATCAACATCTTCGCCCTCGGGATGACGAGCTATCTGACGGCGCGCGTCCTCGTCCAGTACCCGGAGCTCAACCGTCCCGGCACGTTCAGGAACATCGAGATCCCTCTCCTGTCGGAGATCCCGTTCGTCGGGCCGCTCCTGTTCAACCAGGACATCTTCGGCTACCTCATGTTCGCCCTCGTCTTCTTCCTCGCCTGGGCGCTGTTCAACACCCGGTGGGGCCTGCGGGTCCGCTCGGTCGGCGAGCACCCCCGAGCCGCCGACACCGTGGGCATCAACGTGTACTTCATCCGCTACCGCAACGTGATCTTCGGTGGCCTGGCCGCCGGTCTCGGCGGCGCCTGGTTCACCCTCGGTTCGGCGGGCCGCTTCGACGAGAACATGACCAACGGCAAGGGCTTCATCGCCCTCGCCGCGATGATCTTCGGTCGCTGGCACCCCATCGGCGCGTTCATCGCCGCCCTCATCTTCGGCTTCTCCGAGCAGCTCAACGACTACCTCGCTCTCCTGGACACGCCGATCCCGTCGGAGTTCCTGCTCATGACCCCCTACGTCGTGACCATCATCGTCGTGGCCGGCCTCATCGGCCGTCCCCGCGTGCCGGCGGCGAACGGTCAGGTCTACCGGTCGGGCGGATGAGCACCGACTGGACCGCCCTGCGACGTGCGGCCACCGACGCGACGGACCGGTCGTACTCCCCGTACTCGAACTTCCCGGTGGGGGCCGCCGGCCTCCGCCGTGACGGCACGGTGCTGACCGCAGTGAACGTCGAGAACGCCAGTTACGTGGCCGGCATCTGTGCCGAGACCGCCCTGATCGGCGTCCTCGTCGCAGCCGGCGGTGGCCGGTACGACCTCGTCGCGGTGGCGATCACCGATCCCGCCGGCCACGACCTCGCCCCCTGTGGCCGGTGCCGCCAGCTCCTCCACGAGATGGGCGGCCCCGACCTCCTCGTCAACGAACGCCCGATGTCCGAGCTCCTCCCCGACGCCTTCGGTCCGGAGGACCTGGCGTAGATGGCCACCGACATCCTCGACGTGCTGCGCACCAAGCGCGACGGCAAGACACTCTCCGACGAGCAGATCCGGTTCTTCATCGAGGGCTACACCGACGGCACCATCGCTGACGAGCAGGCCTCCGCGCTGCTCATGGCCATCGCCTTGCGGGGCCTCTCTGCCGGCGAGCTCGCCACCTGGACAGCCGCCATGATCGACAGCGGCGATCGTGCCGACCTGTCGTTCCTCGGCCGTCCCACCGTCGACAAGCACTCCACCGGTGGGGTCGGTGACAAGATCTCGCTGATCCTCGTTCCGCTGGTGGCCGCGTGTGGTGCTGCGGTCCCCCAGCTGGCGGGCCGGGGCCTCGGCCACACCGGCGGCACGCTCGACAAGATGGAGTCCATCAGCGGGTTCCGCTCGATGTTGACCGCCGAGCGATACCGGGAGGTGCTGGAGGAGGTCGGCTGCGTCATCGCGGGCGCCAGCGGCGACATCGCGCCTGCCGACCGGAAGCTGTACTCGCTGCGCGACGTCACCGGCACGGTCGAATCCGTGCCGCTCATCGCCTCGTCGATCATGTCCAAGAAGATCGCCGAAGGGACCAGCGGCCTCGTCCTGGACGTGAAGCTGGGCTCGGGATCGTTCCTCGGAGACGACGCTCTCACCCGGACCCTGGCCGAGACCATGGTGGGCATCGGCAACGACAACGGTGTGCGGACGGTCGCGTTGCTCACCGACATGGACCAGCCACTCGGTCGGGCTGTTGGCAACGCCCTCGAGGTCACCGAATCGCTCGAGGTCCTCGCCGGCGGCGGGCCCGCCGATGTGCGCGAGCTGACGCTCGTGCTCGCCCGGGAGATGCTCGCCGTCGCCGGCCTCGACGTGGATCCCGAACCCGTGCTCGACGACGGACGGGCGATGAAGGACTTCGAGCGCCTCGTGGCGGCCCAGGGTGGCGACCTGTCCCGGCCCCTTCCGACAGCCGCCCACACCCACGTGGTCCAGGCCGAACGCAGCGGGCACGTCCAGCGCATGGACTGCCGGGCCGTCGGCATCGCGGTCTGGCGTCTCGGCGCCGGCCGGGCCCGCAGGGAGGACGACGTCAGCTACGGCGCCGGCGCCCTCGTCGAGGCCAAGGTGGGCGACCGGGTCGAGGCCGGCGATCCGCTCCTCGTGCTCCACGCCGACGACGAGGAACGCTTCGCCGGGGCACTGGCCGCACTCGACGGCGCCATCGACGTGGGCGACGGACAACCGGAGCGGCGACCGCTCGTGGCCGACCGGATCACCTGACGGCTTCCAGTCCAGTCCGTGGCGGAAGTCTCGCACGGGTAGCGTCGGTCCATGGCGACGAAACCCACCCGGGAGCAGATCCGAAAGGCGCCGAAGGTGCTCCTCCATGATCATCTCGACGGCGGGCTCCGGCCCCAGACGGTGATCGAGCTGGCGGCCGAGCAGGGCTACGAGGCGCTGCCCACCAAGGATCCGGGCGAGCTGGCGGCCTGGTTCGTCGAGGGTGCGGCCCGGCGGAGCCTCGAGCGCTACCTGGCGCCCTTCGAGCACACCGTCGGTGTGATGCAGACCCACGACGCGCTGGAGCGGGTCGCCGCCGAGTGCGCAGAGGACCTGGCCGCCGACGGCGTGGTGTACGCCGAGGTCCGGTTCGCTCCGGAGCTCCACCTCGACGGCGGCCTGACCCCGGACGAGGTCGTGGAGGCGGTACTCGAGGGCTTCGAGGCCGCCACCGCCGACCTACCGATCACCATCGGTGTGCTGGTGACCGCCATGCGGACCGCCGCCAACTCCTCGGAGATCGCCGAGCTCGCCCTCCGCCACCGGGATCGGGGCGTGGTCGGCTTCGACATCGCCGGGAGCGAGGCGGGCCATCCCCCGACCCGACATCTCGATGCCTTCCGCACCATCGCTGCAGCCAACCACCACATCACGATCCATGCGGGCGAGGCCTTCGGGCTCCCGTCGATCTGGGAAGCGATCCAGATCTGCGGGGCCGAGCGTCTCGGCCACGGGGTCCGGATCGTCGACGACATCGAAGTGGCGGCGGACGGCTCGGTCCACCTGGGGCAGCTGGCGTCGTTCGTCCGTGACCGGCGGGTCCCGCTCGAGATGTGCCCCACCTCCAACGTCCACACCGGCGTCGTCGACGAGCTGGCCGACCATCCCATCGGGCTGCTCGCGAGGTTGCGGTTCCGGGTGACGGTGAACACGGACAACCGGCTGATGAGCGACATCACGCTGTCCCGGGAGCTGACCAACCTGTGCGAGACGTTCGGCTACGGCTGGTCCGACCTCGAGTGGTTCGCGGTCAACGGCATGAAGAGCTCGTTCTGGCCCTTCGACAAGCGGCTCCGGCTGATCAACGAGATCATCAAGCCCGGGTACGCCGCCATGCGGGCCCGGTCGCTCGAGGTCAGCTGATCCGGGATCAGGACAGTGGCTCGAGGATCGCGGCACTGGCCGATGCACCGATGCGGGTGGCGCCGGCGTCGATCATGGCCAAGGCGGTCTCGGCGTCCCGGATGCCCCCGGAGGCCTTCACGCCGATGTCCGGACCGACCGCGGCGCGCATGCGTGTCACGGCCTCGACGGAGGCGCCACCGGCGGGATGGAACCCGGTCGACGTCTTGACGTAGTCGGCGCCGGCGTCGACGGCGGTCCGGCAGACACGATCGAGCTGGTCGTCGTCGAGCAGCGCGCTCTCGACGATCACCTTCAGCAACGCTCCCCCGGTGACGGCCCGGCGAACGGCGGCGATGTCGGCGGCGACGACGTCCCAGTCACCGGCCACCACGGCACCGATGGTGACCACCATGTCGATCTCCTTCGCACCGTCGTCCACCGCGCCAGCCGCCTCGGCGGCCTTGATCGCCGTGACGTGGGCGCCGGACGGGAACCCCGCCACGGCGGCGACCGCCAAGCCCGATCCGGCCAGCTCGGTGACCGCCACGGGGACCCATCGGGGTGACACGCACACCGCGGTGACGCCGAGTGCGAGCCCCTCCTCGCACAGCGCCACCACAGCGGACGGCGTCGCCTCCGGCGCGAGGAGTGTGTGGTCGATCATGGCGGCCACGGAAGCACGGTCAGGGGGATGTTCCACGGGTGCCATCATGCCCGCATGGACACCCTCGTCGTCGACCACCCGCTCGCCGCCCAGCTGCTCACCCGCATGCGTCGCATGGAGACCGACCGGGCCACGTTCCGCCAAGCCTGCGACGAGCTGTCGGGCATGCTGGTGTACGAGGCGGCCCGCACCCTGGAGACCACGACGGTCACCATCCGGACGCCCCTGACCGAGACCGAGGGCGTGCAGGTGACCCGACCGCCGCTGATCGTCCCCGTGCTGCGGGCTGGGCTCGGCATGCTCGGGCCCGTCCTGCGCCTCCTGCCCGGCAGCGACACGGGCTTCATCGGCGTCAGTCGTGACGAACGGACCCACGAGCCCGAGCCCTACATGAACTCGGTGCCCGACGACCTCGACGGCCGGCCGGTCCTCGCACTCGACCCGATGCTGGCCACCGGCGGCTCCATGATCTACGCCTGCCGGCTCCTGCGCGACCGCAACGCCGGCCCCATCACGGTCGCCTGCATCCTGGCGGCGCCGGAGGGCGTCACCCGGCTGCGCGACAGCGAGCTGGTCCAGCGCCTGGTCACGGCGTCGATCGACGACCACCTGAACGACGACGCCTTCATCGTGCCGGGTCTCGGCGACGCCGGTGATCGACTCTTCGGCACGGCCTGATCCACCCGATGCTCAGGTGCACGCGGCTCAGGCGAGAACCACGGCGAGGTCTGCGACCACCGCGGCGAGGCGCTCGTCTGCTCGGGCGCGGGCCTCGGCGACGGTGGCAGTGACCGGCTCCACGCCCTCGAAGTAACTCTTCAGCTTCGGTTCAGTGCCGGACGGGCGCACGATGACCCGCAGTCCCGGGCCGCGCAGGATGACGGCATCGGTGGAGGGCAACCGCTCACCGAGCGCCAGGTCCTCCACCTCGGTGAGCGGGATCCCACCGAGGACCGCAGGTGGTCTCGCACGCAGGCGTTCGACGACGGCACCCATCCGATCGGGCCCGTCGAGTCCCTCGAAGCGGGACGACACCTGCTTCGTGACGTGGGCCCCGAGGTCGGTGGCCAGCTCGTCGAGGCGCTGCAGAACCGACGAACCGCTCGCCTGCAACGTGGCGACCAGCTCCACGAAGACCACCGCGGCGGAGATGCCGTCCTTGTCGCGGACCAGCGTGCCGATCGAGTACCCGAGGGCCTCCTCGTAGCCGAGTACGAACCGCAGGTCGGGCCGCGCCAACGCCGCCCGGGCCAGCCACTTGAATCCGGTGAGCGTCTCGACGAACGTCACGCCGTGGCGGGCTGCGAGCGCCCCGAGCATCGAGGACGAGACCACGGTGGTGACGACCAGGCGGTCGGCACCGGTGCCGTGTCGCAGGAGGTGATCGGCGAGCAGGATCCCGATCTCGTCGCCGGTGAGGGGACGCCACGATGTCCCGGCGGGGACGGCCACGGCGAGGCGGTCACCATCGGGGTCGTTGGCCAGGGCCACGTCGGCGCCACGCTCGGCCGCCAATGCCAGCAGCCGGTCCATCGCACCCGGCTCCTCCGGGTTCGGGAACGCCACCGTCGGGAAGTCGGGGTCGGGCTCGGCCTGGTCGGCCACCACCACCGGCTCGTCGAGACCGCTCCGGCGGAACGCCCGGGCGAGGAGCGGCAGCGCGACCCCATGCATCGGCGTGTAGGCGACCAGCGGAGCGATGGTGTCCGGGACGACCCGGAGGGAGGCGATGCCGTCGAGGTAGCGGTCCACGACGGATTCGGGCAGACCCTGGATGCGCGGATCGTCGAGCGGGGCCAGTGGGAGGTCCGACGCCCGGCCGACGGCTTCTATCCACGTTGCGATCTCGGTGTCGGCCGGTGGCACGATCTGGGCACCGTCGGCGGCGTACACCTTGTAGCCGTTGTCCTGGGGCGGGTTGTGGCTCGCCGTGACCATCACGCCTGCCGCAGCGCCGACCGCCCCCACCGCGAACGCGACCAGCGGGGTGGGCACGGGCCCGGCGATGAGCACCACCTCACGTCCGGTGCCGGCCACCACGGCAGCCGTGTCCTCGGCGAACCCCAGCGAGCCGTGTCGGGCGTCGCGCCCCACCACCAACGGGCCGGGGATGTCGTGATCGTCGAGGAAACGGGCCAGGGCCGCCGCCGTGCGCCGGACGACGAGGCGGTTCATGCGGTTGGGTCCCGCGCCGAGCGCCCCCCGCAGGCCGGCCGTGCCGAAGCTCAGGGCGGTGCCGAACCGGTCGCGGAGCGCCTCCTCGTCGCCGGCGTCGAGGAGGGCGTCGACCTCGGCCACAGTGGCCGGGTCGGGATCATCGTCACGCCAGGCTCCGGCGACCGCCCGCAGCTCGGGGTCGATCACGCGTGCTTCACAGCGCTGGGACGAGGCCGGCCAGCAGCCCGCCCATGCGCTCGGCGGATTCCCCGGCCACGGCCAGCACGTCCTCGTGGGCGAGCGCGTCGCCGAGACCCGCGGCCAGGTTGGTCACCAGGGAGATGCCGAGGTGGACTGCGGCGATGGTCTCGTGCACGGTGGACATGCCGATGAGGTCGGCTCCCATCCCCTGCATCATCCGGATCTCGGCCGGTGTCTCGTACTGGGGGCCGGCCACCCCGGCATAGACGCCCTCTGCCAGGTCGGGATCGAACTCCCTGGCCAGCTCTCGCAACCGTCGAGCGTAGGCGTCGGTCATGTCGGGAAAGCGGGGTCCGACCGCGACGTCGGGGGCCGGGCCGGTGAGCGGTGACCGGCCGGTGAGGTTCAGGTGATCGCTGATCAGGACGGGCTGGCCGATGGCCAGTCCGGGGCCGATGCCGCCGGCGGCGTTGGTGAGCACGATCGTCGAGCAGCCCGCCAGCACCAGCGTGCGCACGCCGTGGACGACCGCCGACAGGCCATGACCCTCGTAGCCGTGGACGCGACCGAGTGAGACGAGGACCCGGCGGCCGCCCACCTGCACCGAGCGGAGCTCGCCTCCGTGCCCCTCCACCAGTGGCGCCGGGAAGCCGGGGAGATCGGTGGCCTGCAGGGTGACGTCGGCCGTGCCGAGCGCATCTGCCGCTGGGCGCCAGCCCGATCCGAGGATGACGGCGACATCGTGGTGATCATGGCCCGTGCGCTCGGCCAGAGCGGCGGCGGCCTCGGTCGCGGCACCGTAGGGATCGTGGAGTCCGGCCATGGTCAGACCAGCTGGGCCAGCGATTGGCCAGGACGGGCCCCGGTGTGGCCGATCACGGCCGAGGCTGCGACGGATGCGAGCCGTCCGCACTCGGCGAGCGGCAGGTCCTGGCTCAGACCGAAGGGCGCTCCTGCGGCGTAGAGGTCACCGGCGCCGGTGGTGTCGACCACCGTGGGCACCGGTTCGGCCGCCACCTCGATGGTCTCGTCGCCCGCCACCAGCAGCGAGCCGCCCGGTCCCCGGGTCACGAACGCCAGTCCCACCTCGCGACGGACCTGCTCGATGCACTCCGCCAGGGGAACACCGTAGAGCGCGACGAGCTCGGCCTCGTTGGCGAAGAGCACGTCGACGGCGTCGACGACGAGCGAGCGCCACTCGTCGAGGTGCCGCTCGACGCAGAACGTGTCGGACAGGGTGAGGGCCACCCTCCGATCGGCGGCATGGGCGAGGTCGGACGCCCGCCAGTAGGCCGCCTTCGCCTCGGGCCGGTCGAACAGGTAGCCCTCGAGATAGGTGATCCGCCCCGCAGCCACCAACTTCTCGTCCACGTCGTCCGGTCCGAAGTCGCTCGAGGCGCCCAGGTAGGTGTTCATGGTCCGCTCCGCGTCGGGCGTGACCACGATGAGGCAGCGGCCCGTGGGCGGTCCGTCGGTCGCCGGTGGCGAGCGGAACACCACCCCGTTGGCCCGCATGTCGTGGGCGAAGACCGTGCCGAGCTGGTCGTCGAACACCTTGCCGAGGTAGGCGGCGCGTCCGCCGAAGCTGGCCACGCCGGCCACGGTGTTGGCCGCCGAGCCGCCGGACACCTCGATCCCGGGACCCATGGCCTGGTAGAGCTCGGTGGCCCGGTCGGTCTCTATGAGGGTCATGGCCCCTTTGACCAGGGAGTTGTCGTCCACGAACCCGTCGTCCTCGTGGCTGAGCACGTCGACGAGCGCGTTGCCGATCCCCACGACGTCGAGGGTGGTCCCGTCTGCCCTGGCGGGGAGGGTTCGGACGTCTTCGGGGCGAGTGCGCACGGGCGGCGACCGTACACCGAACAACTACGGTGCAGGAATGGTTCCCGCCGCCGAGGTCCCGTCCCCTGACGCTCCTGCTCCCGACACCTTCCGCCTTCCCACGGACGTCACCCCGGGTCGATACGCACTGACGATCGCCCCGGACATCGCCGCGGCCACCTTCCGGGGGGAGGTCGCCATCGAGGTGCACGTGCACCGGGCCACCGACCACATCGTGTGCAACGCAGCCGAGCTCTCGGTGGATCGGGCGTGGATCGAGGGCGCCACCGGCAGCTCGGATGCCGGCGTGGAGTTCGACGATGAAGCGGAGCAGGTCCGCTTCACCTTCGACCACGTGCTCCCGCCGGGTGACGCAGTGCTCCACATCCACTTCGACGGCGTCCTGAACGACAAGCTGCGTGGCTTCTACCGGTCCACCTACACCGATGACGACGGTGGGCAGCACACCATCGCCACCACGCAGTTCGAGGCCACCGACGCCCGAAGGGCCTTCCCCTGCTGGGACGAACCGGCGCACAAGGCCGTCTTCGGGGTGACCCTGTTGGTGGCCGACGACCTCCTCGCAGTGTCCAACGGTCCCGAGCTGCATCGCGAGACCACCGACGACGGCCGGGTGCGCGTCACCTTCGCCGACACCATGCCGATGTCCACCTACCTCGTCGCCTTCGTGGTGGGGCCGTTGGAGGCCACGGCGCCGGTCGACGTGGACGGCATCCCGCTGCGCATCGTCCACCGGCCGGGCCAGGCCGACCTCACGACCTTCGCCCTCGAGGTCGGGGCCTTCGCGCTGCGATACTTCGCCGACTACTACGGCATCGTCTACCCCGGCGACAAGATGGACATGGTCGCCGTCCCCGACTTCGCCTTCGGAGCCATGGAGAACCTGGGTTGCGTCACGTACCGGGAGGCCCTCCTCCTCGTCGATCCCGGCACCGCCACGCAGTCCGAGCTGCTCTCGGTCGTCGACGTCATCGCCCACGAGCTGGCGCACATGTGGTTCGGCGACCTGGTGACCATGTCGTGGTGGAACGGCATCTGGTTGAACGAGGCCTTCGCCACCTTCATGGAGATGAAGTGCTCCGAGGCGTTCCGGCCCGAGTGGGAGCGCTGGATGCACTTCGGGCGGGAGCGGACCGCAGCGTTCGACACCGACGCCCTCACCAGCACCCGGCCCATCGAGTTCCCCGTCCACTCCCCCGCCGACGCCGAGGGCATGTTCGACGTCCTCACCTACCAGAAGGGCTCGGCGGTGGTCCGCATGCTCGAGCAGTACCTGGGCGAGGATGCATTCCGAGACGGCATCCGGCGCTACCTGCAGACCCATCAGTTCGGCAACACCGAGACGGGCGACCTGTGGGATGCCCTCGAGGCCGAGACCGGCGAACCCGTGCGGACCATGATGGACAGCTGGATCTTCCAAGGTGGCTTCCCGCTGCTCTCCGTCAAGGCGGCCGGGGAAGGCATCGTGCAGATCAACCAGGAGCCCTTCACCTTCCTGGCCTCCGACGAGGACACCGACCGCACCCGCCGCTGGCACGTCCCGGTGGTCGTGCGCAGCGTCGACGGCGAGCGACGGGTCGTGCTCGACGATGCCGAGGTCACCGTGCCAGTGGGCGGCGGGCCCGTGATGGTCAATGCCGGGGGGCACGGCTTCTACCGGGCCGCGTACGACACCGACCTCCATGCAGACCTGCTCGCCGGGCTCGTCGATCTGGCGCCGCTGGAGCGGTACGCGGTGCTCGACGACACGCTGGCGCTGTGCCTTTCGGGCGCGGTGTCGTCCGAAGCCCTCACACACCTCGTGCGGCGGCTGGTCGACGTCGGCGAGCGCGACCACTCGATCTGGCAGCTCGCCGCGGAGGCGCTCGACACGCTCGGCCGCGTCGTGCCCGCCGCAGACCGTGACGCGTGGTCGGCTTGGGTGCGACAGACCGTCCGCCCGCTGTGGGACGAGCTCGGGGCCGAGGTCGCCCCCGGCGACTCCGACCGGCGGCGCGCGCTCCGCGGTCTCGTCCTGGGACTGCTGGGCGGCGCCGACGACCCGGAGGCCGTCGAGGTCTCGGCCGAGCTCCTCGACCGGTCCATGGCCGATCCCAGCTCCGTCGACTCCGGTCTGGCGTCCGGGGCGCTCATCACGATGGCGCAACACGCAGACGAGGCCCGTTTCGAGGCCATCATCGGGCGCTTCCGGGCCGGGGAGACCCCGCAGCTGCAGATCCGTCACCTGTACGCCGCGGCCTCGGTGCGCGACGCCGGCCTCTTCGACCGGTATCTCGGGTTGCTCACCGGCGACGAGATCCGCAGCCAGAACCTGGCCTTCGCCTACCGAGCCGCCCTCCGCAACCCGATGCACGGGATCACCGCCTGGCGTGCCGTCCGGGATCGTTGGGACACCATCGTCGATCGGCTGCCGTTCAACTCCCTGCACCGCCTGGTCGAGGGGGTCACCGCGCTGACCGACGCCGACGTGGCCGCCGAGATCAGCGAGTTCCTCCACGCCCACCCCATCCCCCAGGCGACAAAGCTGGTCGAGCAGCACATCGAACGGATGCGGGTCACGGTGGCCCTGCGCGAGCGGGTCGGCGACCGCGTCGTCGCCGAGCTGCGCTGACGCTGCGTGCCGCGCCACCCGCAGGAGCACTCGTGGTCGGTCCGGCTGGCCAACGTGGGCCGGTCGGAGGTCCCGCGCCGGCCGCCGATCGAGGGAGCCCCGGGTCGGCCGCACCGCCTGGAGGTGTTCGGGATGGGACCGGACTGGTTGCAGGTGACCTGGTCGGCGCTCGGTCCGGGCGAGGTCGCATTCCGTTGCGGTGATCACCTCGAGCGAGTGCAGACCGACGGCGGGCCCGGTGCCCACCTGGTCGACGGACTGGACTCCGGGACGCGTCACGACATCGAGATCGCCGGCGCGGGCATCCGGGCACCGATCGTGCTGGGCGCCGAGACCCTGGCGCTCCCACCGGGCGAGGAACTCCTCCGTATCGCCACCATCAGCGACGTCCACATCGGGAGTCACTCGACGGGTTACCTCCACACCATGGTCGAGATCCCGGAGCCCGACGAAGTGCACCCACTGCGTTGCCTGCGAGCCGCCGTGGCCGAGCTGACGGCGTGGGGCGCCCAGCGCCTCGTGGTCAAGGGCGACCTCGTCGAGCGCAGTGACACCGAACCCTGGGCGAGGGTGGCCTCCGTGCTTGCCGGGATGGACCTTCCTGTCGACGTCCTCCCCGGCAACCACGAGTGCTCCAAGGTCGGCGAGGTCGATCCCGCAGCGGCCCTTCGTGCCATGGGGCTCGACCTGGTGGACTGCGTGCACTGGGTCGACCACGACGGCGTGCGGATCGTGATGGCCGACACGACCCGCCGGGGGACGGACTGGGGCACCACGGCCCGTGTGGCCGACGACCTCGTCGCGGCCGTGTCCGTGGACCGGCCTGTGCTCCTCGCCCTGCACCACCAGCCCATGCGC